>CAIXMD010000188.1 GCA_903920415.1 uncultured Desulfomonile sp. | reverse complement strand
TAAAAGTAATAGTTCCAAAACACTTCTGGCATCAACCTCCAAATCATCTTTCACCAGCGTGACCTGGCAGGTATAATTCTTCATCGCCTGAACCATCATGGTGGCCACCCTTGCGTGTAAACCAAGTGGATTTCCTACCACAACCGTCCTCTCAACCGCTTCGTGTCCGTTAGTCATGGGAACAATATACCCATATCAATTAAAATGAATACGATCACCGAGGCCAAAACGACCAAATGAATAACAGCTCCCAGGGGGACCTGTTTCCTCAGTAAGAGAAAACCCGTTCCGCCCAGCATGATAACTGATGCTACCACAATAAACCGAGGGAGGTTAATTGTGGCACACTGCCGCACGTTCATAGCAGCAAAGACCAACAATCCGGCTGCAACTCCTAAAGCTGTGGACAGCGTCATGCGAACCCAGGTAATCACATTGTCCAAAGCAGATGAATTTAGCATCTGAAGACAGTTCAAGCCTTGTCCCCAGCCTATTTGAAAACCCTGGGAACGAACCAACATGTTCGGGGTGTTATAAATCACGAGTGCGGCTAAACTCCCAGCCACAGTCCCGAAAAAAAACAAGGTGAGAATCACACCGAAAACCCCTGCCAAGGGTTTGATGAGTCCCCAAAACAAGTGGTCCCCGTGAGCTGCCAATACCGACATTATCCGCTTTCGATAGGAAATCACCGTAGCAGGATCCAGATCATGTTCCAGACGAGCAGTGAGTCCCGCCAACAAGGGTCCCATAGAAGGATGAGTGTTTACAGTGTCAAGATTTCGTATGACCGCTCCATTTCTCTCTTCAGAATCGCGAAAAAGCCTAAAAAGTGCAGGATACATACAAAACACGAAACCTACGTTTTGCATCTTTTCATAATTCCAAAGAGTCTCTAGAAAGAAAGATCGCAGGAAGACGCGGTGGTTCACCCCTTTCATCAGAGTCGAGTCAACACTTTGTCGAGGTGCCTTAATCAATTAAACCACACAGCCTGCCATGTCAATAAGGGAGACACCGGCCCAGCTCCAAGAGGATCAGACGGGAAAAATTCTCTCCGTCACGATGGTTTTTTATTCTGCATGTGATTCATACATCGTGGGAATACTCTTAAAAAACACTAGTTTTTGGGCTCAAAATCGTTCACTGTGGGCGGAAGCGGGATTCTCTTGTCGGATCGTGCTTCCCCGGCAGGCTCAGCGGAAGATAAGTCCGAATCAAAAAACTTGGTCACTGCCGTGCAGGACATAAGGCAACAGACGACCGCTATGGAACCAATGACGAGGAGTTTCCCGACCGTGATATGATCCATGAAAAGCTTTCAATACCGTACCAGTAGAAATTCGATGAACGCTCAGGTCCTCTCTCATACGGTGGGATCAAATTAAATCCGTCCCAAACCGACCTATAGATTATGAATTATATCCCGAATCGCAACCTAAATTCAAGTCTAAGACAGCATGGCTTTTCTACCCGTTAAACCAAGTTCATCTTTTTTTTGAAAAGGTGTTCAAGCCTCCCCTAAGGGCTTGCCATACTCCTCAAACTCCCGTAATAGAAAGATGGTTGTCTTAAGATCCTCACAGGGTGAGAGGAGGTTTTTAGGAAATGAGCGACAGACCAAACTTGAGGGACAAGGTGGCAATCGTCACTGGAGGTGGAAAGGGTATCGGAAAGGCAATTGCTCTGGGACTTGCCGAGTCACACGCCAAGATCGTTGTCGCGGCTAGAACGGCAGCAGAGATCGAAGCCGTTGCAGAAGAGATTCTCTCACACGGCGGACAGGCTATTGCCAAGGTAACCGATGTGACCAAAAACGACCAGATCGAAGCCCTGGTGGATTCGACCGTAAAATCCTTTGGCAGGATCGATATATTGGTGAACAATGCTGCCCGGAGTTTTTTCAGGCCGCTCATCGATCTCCGGGAGGACGGCTTTGACAAGATTTTCAGCACGAACGTGAAGGGTGTTTTTCTCTTGAGTCGGGCAGTCGCCAAAGTGATGATGCAACACGGAGGCGGCCGTATAGTGAACATCACCACTGTGGGAGCAGAACGGGGCGGGCCCATGATGGGTATTTACCACGCCAGCAAGGCAGCCTTGAAGATGCTTACCATGTGTATGGCCACGGAGTGGGCTCCGTCAAACATCCTGGTAAACGCTGTAGGCCCGGGCATGACCCGGACCCATTTTAGTGAACCTATCTGGGCCAACCCCGAAATTGAGCGGCAACTCGTATCCAGAATACCCCAAGGTCGGCTCGCGCAACCGGAAGACATCGTCGGCGCTGTGCTCTTCCTCTGTTCCAACTCAGCGAGTTTCATTTCAGGCCAGAGCATCTATGTGGACGGCGGCACCCTGGCAAATACTTGACCAATTTTAGTTTAATGGAGGCGTACATGAGTATTGAAGACCCCTGGCGGCCGTTTCAAGAAATCATGGAGGCTCCTTGGGAATGGGCTCGCTCATGGAAACAGAAAACCGGCCGCAAGGTGATCGGCCATTTGCTTCCCGACGTGCCGGAAGAGATAATTCATGCAGCAGGTGCTCTCCCCATGGCTGTAGAGGGTGCTGGAGTTCAGATAGGGCAAGCCCAGGCCCACATTCCAGGCTATACCTGCAGCCATGCGATGGGTGCAATCGAGATGGGGATGACAGGCAAACTCGACGTGCTGGATGGTATGGTCATCCCCTATGTCTGCGATACGACCCGCAATCTCTTCCATATCTGGAACCGCTGTTTCCCCCACATGTCAAACGAGTTCCTCCGTCTTCCCAAGCGGATTGATTATCCTGAAGCACGGGATTACCTTTGTGTCGAGTTTACTCGCCTTCTCTCCTCCATTGCAGAGATCACCGGGAAAAAAGCCGGACCTGATGAGGTGGCAAGAAGTTCTCTACTCTACGACAAGAGTCGTAAACTCCTACGCGATGCATACCGGATGCAACAAGAAAGGCCCGCTCTCTGGACTCAGGAAAAAGTTCAGTTACTTTTCGCATCCGCCCTCAGAGCCCCGCGAGAAGAACACCTGACTTGGATGGAAGCCCTCCCTTGGGACCAAGAGGAAGTAGATTGTCAGGTGCGCATACCCATATACGTAAAGGGTAAAGTGTGGGACCCCCCAGGAATTTTGTCCCTGTTCGACAAGCTGGGATTGCTCGTTGTATCTGATGAGATTGTTACGGGGTTTCGTTTGGCTGCAATAGACGTCGGTTTGAACGGAAACCCTATCGAGTCCCTGGCCCAACGTTACATTTCTCTGACGCCCTACCCCGGGTACCACATGGAACCCGACATGCTGATCCAAGGCTTCTTGAATCGGGTCGTCAAGAGTGGCGCTGCCGGTGTGGTTTTTATCAACCCGAAATTCTGCGAGGCAGCCGGTTTCGAAATGCCTGATTTTCAGAAGGCCCTAGGAGAGACCGGTATACCCAGCCTGATACTAGAGACTTCTTCCCGAAGCGCTTCAATGGAGCAAATCCGCTTGCGATTGGAAGCATTCAGGGAACTACTCAGCGGAGACTTGCCTTAAATCGGAGAGTTAAATCTGGTAATCCACGGAGACTTACCGGCGATAAGTTCTCCTCTAACCACTGCTATTAAAAAGCATTGACCTGATCAAGAAACCGTGGTGCTTCGATTTTCATGGAGGATGTTTCACTATGCGCCCCATCGAGTCCCTGAGACAGCTCAAGCAGATTAACATCGATTATTACACGGCAGCCCACACCGCAAAACAGGGAGGAAAATTCATTGCTTACGTAAATGCCTTCACGCCTGTGGAGCTTCTCTATGCCATGGACATGTTCCCTATTTATCCGGAAAACCACGCGGTGATATTGGGGGCACGAAAGTTATCCTCTGAGACGGCAGCAGCGGCCGAGGGAATGGGTTATTCCATGGATCTGTGCTCCTATGCCAGGTGTGATCTTGGGTCTATCAAGACAGGCCTCAGCCCTACCTGGGGGCTGCCGAAACCCGACCTGCTCCTGATTTCCAACAGCCAGTGCGGGACCCTTACAAAATGGTTTGAGATCCTCAGCCGAATGTATCATGCACCAATGTTTCTTATAGACGTCCCACACTCAGGAAAAGGCGAGAAGGACGGCGCGGGAGAAAAATATGTCAGGCTTCAGTTAGAGGATTTGATATCGGTTATTAAGGGCATAACCGGGAAATCACTGGATCCGGCCAGACTGGCAGAGAATATCCGGTTATCGCAGGAGGCCTCGAATCTCTGGGCCAGGATTCTTGAGACAGGCCGGAGCATCCCTTCGCCTATCTCCGTATTCGATCAGTTTATCTCTATGTCTCCGATTGTGGCCCAGAGAGGAACGAGAGTCCCGGTGGATTTCTACAGTTCCTTGCTTCAAGAGCTTGAGCAGCGCGTGAAAGACGGAATAGGGGCAGTTGAAAATGAACGGTTCAGGCTGTTTTGGGATAATCTGCCAATTTGGCCCGAACTTCGTCGATTGTCACTGTTCTTGGAAGCACGAGGGGCCTGCCTCGTGACATCGCTCTACACTTGGGCGTGGGCAAAGCTCTCAGTGGGGGAACAAGACCCTCTAGGGGATTGGACTGAACAATACCTCTACACGGCAAACCTCCACATAGAAAGGAGGATTGAGGATTACGCGGATCTGGCGGATAAGTACAGCCTCAATGGCTTCCTGTATCATTCCAACCGTAGCTGTAAATTCGTCTCCCAAGACATTCCTGAAGTGAGATCAGCCGTGACGCAAAAGACCGGTATCCCGGGCATCATCCTGGAGGCGGATCACAATGATCCTCGACTCTATGACGTGGAAGCGCTGGAAAAGCAAATAGATACCTTCCTAGATCTTTTGGCTTCCAGGCAGGGCATCAAGTGAAACTTTGGCAACGAGTAAAAGTGGTAGCGGTCGTCCCTGCTCGCAAAAGTTGCCGAAACAAAAGAGAAATAGTATCACTCCTCCAGTTTGGTGTGGTCCCCGCTGGGAACCCCCAAGTCACGTGCTTCGAGGACTCGGCGCAGCAGAATTCCCGATCGGGTTTTGGGCAACTCATCCAGAAATACGACCTCCGATAGAGGGATTTCCGGGGTAAAGTTTGCTTTGACGAAGTTTTTGATCTCCAGGTTAAGTCTTTTGGATGCAGTGAATCCCTTCTTAATACGCACGAATGCCTTGAACATGGGATTCTCGGTTCCGGACCGTACAGATATAGCGACGGCTTCTGCTACTGCCTGGTGTAAAGAGAGGACTTGTTCGACTTCATAGGGCCCGGTATCTCTCTGACCAAGCTTGATCAGGTCGTCGTTTCTACCCTGATGATAGTAGTACCCGTGTTCATCCTTTGTCACCATATCGCCGGTGAGAAACCAGTTATTCGGGCTGAAATATTCTTGATATCGAACGGCATCCTGCCAGAGCCCCGACATCATGGCAGGCCAGCCAGGTCTCAGAGCCAGTTCACCCATTGAGAATTCAGGGAGCGGCTCCCCTTGTTCGTCAAGAGCTGAGGCCTCAATGCCTGGGACTGGTTTTCCCATGCTCCCAGGCCTTATGCTCATAGACGGGAAATTGGCCATGCAAATCATGCCTGTCTCCGTCATCCACCAGGTATCATGAGGAGCATGCTTCAATGTGTCCTTAGCCCAGTAGAATTGTTCAGGACTCAGTGTCTCACCGACCGTGGCAAGGTGTTTCAAATGGGAAAAATCGTACCTGACCGCCAGATCCTCGCCTGCTTCAATGAGCCTCGTGATGGTTCGAGGCGTGGTATACCAGACTGAGATACGGTGCCTCTCCAAAGTTCTGTACCAAGTTGACGCCGAAAACCGATCGCCCTGTACAACAGAGGTGACGCAGTGTAAAAAAGGAGCAAACATTCCGTAAACGATGCCGGTAACCCACCCAGGGTCACCTCCGTCGGTCCAAATTATGGAATCGTCTTTCAGGTCAAGCACATAGCTTCCGGTAAGCAGATGTCCCACCATGTCTCCATGGCAGTGAACAACCCCTTTTGGAGGTCCAGTGGACCCTGAAGTCGTGTAAAGCAGGTAGAGAGGCGTAGATTTACTCACCCACCTCGTTGCGCTTCTCTTGGGCATTTCTTGCAATGTTTTCTGGACAACTATTTCACTGGGAAAAAGATTAAGCAGGGGACCCTCGGTCAAAAAAACATGCTCTACCGTACTCATGGCATGGAGAGGAAGCCGTTCGAACATGTCCGGGTGAGTAATAATTCCCCTCGGTTTTGCATTTTGAATGCGACTTTCGATTTCGTCGTAACCCAAGGTAGGGAAGAGTGCACAAAAAATTATGCCCAGTCGGGCACAAGCAAGCATGGAAAAGTACACTTCAGGACATGAAGGTAAGAAAACGAAAATGCGATCTCCAAAGGCAAAACCATACTCTGTAAGGAGGTTTGCCCATTGGCAAGTGATGTCCCTCAACTCCGAATAGGTGAATTCCCGAATCTTTCCGCCCTTCTCGAATATTAGGGCTTTCCGTTTGCTCTTCTCTTCGTCTCCAGCCCACCGGTCAATCGCCTCGTGAACAATATTGATGTTACCCGTTTCGTACCAGGTGAACTTCTTCTCTACGTCACTCCAGGAAAAATTCTTATATACTTCGGCGTACGACTGGAGATTGGCATCGGAATTTTCCGGTGGTATCCTAGCCTTAATCATTGTCCTCGTCTCCCTGTGCGCTGGTCATTGAGCACCGACCCAATCGACCATCCTGAATTTCCTCTGTCTAGCCTTATATTTAGACCGCAATGGACACCTACGGTTTTTCGATATTAATCGGTCCAAACGTGGTATCCCCTGTGAATTTGATAAGCTTTTTCCAAAAGTTCCGCGCCCAGTTCCGTAGGTGGAAAAGTGGCGCGATGATTACTCCTCTTCCCTGATAAGACATTGATAACGGTTCGGACGGAACTCACGAGTGACGGCAAGTGGTATCCTCCCTCCAGTGCAAGAAGCACCGGTAGATTGCCGCCGGCTTCTTGGAGATCCAGCATCAGTTCTGTAAGTCCTTTATAGGCCATCTCGGTGAGATGGGTCCTGCCCATGGGGTCGTCGCAATGGCCATCGAAACCAGCGGCCACAAGGATCAGTTCAGGTCTATAATTCTTCATCACAAGACCAAGCACCTGAGAGTACAGATAGAGAAGATCGTTGTCTTGAATATTCTTGGGTAAAGGCAGGTTGACTGTATAGCCTAACCCCTCTCCAGTTCCTGTTTCCCCCCAGTCCCCAGTATGGGGATACCAGCCTCGGTAGTGGGTAGATACATAAAAAACGTCCTTCTCTCCGTAAAATAAATTCTGGATCCCGTTCCCGTGATGAATATCCCAATCTACTATGAGTATACGGCTAAATCCATAGCGCTCGTTCGAAAAACGGGCGGTGACTCCAAGATTATTAAAAATGCAAAAACCCTCTCCCCTATCACGCTGGGCATGATGTCCGGGGGGTCTTACCAAAGCAAAACAAACATCGCAGCGGCCTGAAAGCATAGCCTGGAGACCCTTAATGCATCCTCCTACTGCCAGGAGGGCCGCAATGTACGACTTTGAACACACGGGAGTGTCGGGGGCCAGGTTAGTAAAATCTCTGTCAGCAGTCCTCAAAACCTTTCTGACATATGTGGGAGTGTGAACGAGTTCGATCTGTTCCAGTGTTGCCAGTTCCGGCTGAATGTTTGTAACAGTTGAAGCGAAATCCTTGTCCAACATCTTATAAATGGCCTTGAGACGGTCGGGGCGCTCCGGGTGCACAAGCCCTGGTCGATGAAGCATGTATCTGTCATCGCGCACTATGCCGACCTTGATATTTTTCCCTTGATCCATAATGCCACGATCCTGGTTGCACTCTTTCAGGTCACCCGGTATTTACTTACCCTCTGTCACTTGATTACAGTATAACACATCACCGCCATGAAGAGGTCAGGATGCTGGAGTTTCCAACACGACCTTTCTCATTCGTAGATTTTTTCTCCCTCAACGAAAGCTTCGGCCGCGTCGTTCTCCGAGTCGCGTACGCTCGAATCTGTCTTGAGAACTTCCTTATAGTATTCATGTTGGATGATGAGATCCATGATTTCTGTTGTTCCTGTCCAAATCATCATAAGCCTCGAATCTCTGAGCAGCCTCTCGACAGGATAAACGGTCGTGTATCCTATCCCTCCCAGAATCTGCATGGAATCGTTTATGATTTGCCATGCAGCGTCCGAGGAGAATTTTTTTGACTCCGACACCAGCCTCCTCGTATAACCCGTACTACCGAAACTGTCCACGGCAGAAGCTGCTGCAAAGGCCAGAGCCCTTGCAGCATCCAGTTTAGTGATACTATCCGAGACCTTGAAGTTCACGCCTTGAAATTCGCGAATTTTCTGTCCGAAAGCCTTTCTTCTATCACTATATCTTGCAGCGATCTCAAGCGCTGCCCTTGCGGACCCGACAGAGGCAGCAGCCGTAGTTAAACGTTCCGGGATCATCATCTGGTGAAAGACGTCTCCACCCCTGCTCTCTTCAAGTAAAAGGTTTTCCGCAGGAACTCTCGTGTCCTTGAAGATAAGCCTGCCTGCTCCCCCGCCTCTGGTGCCCATCAACCCGTACACGTATTTTGCGTCAACACCCATATCTCTTTCAACGATAAACGCGCTTAAAGATTTCGACGTCGATCCTTCACCAGTTTTTGCGTAAACCAGAAAAATATCAGCTCCTTGGGCTCCTACCACAAAGCGCTTCTGTCCATTTAGGATGTAGTAATTACCATCTTTTCTCGCAGTGGTAGTCGCTCCGAAGAAATCTGACCCTCCTCGAGGCTCTGTCAGGGCTTCTGCACAGAAAAGTTCGCCTTTGAGCACCGGTTCCAGATATTTTTGTTTCTGCCGCGGCGTCCCAAAAAAGTGAATGGCTTCACCAACTATTGTGACAAGAGAATAGAGGCAAGCTAAAGAAGCCCCCAGGACCCCTATTTCTTCAAGAGCAATTATCTCATCGGTCCATTGTAAGCCTCGTCCACCGTGATCCTTAGAGAATCTCAGTCCGAGCAGATTCAGCTTTGCAGCCTCAACAAGATATTCTTTTGGAAAGAGAACCTTTTCAGAATCCATGTCAAGTAACAACTGCCTGGGAACCGATTTCACGAAGCTTCTCACTTCATCTCTCAGTTGCCTTTGTTGTGGTGTCAAGAAAGCTTGGAACATTTTTCACCTCTCCGAAGTATCGAAGTCAAAAAATAACAGGTATCTGTTTAGCCGTGCAAAGAATCTCCGAGGTTTTGCCGTGAGCCTCACAGGCTCAATGGTCGGGACCATAAAGAATGCTGGGCCGCCCTTTGCAAGCCGCATCAGGAGCATGTTG
>CAIXMD010000187.1 GCA_903920415.1 uncultured Desulfomonile sp. | reverse complement strand
CGGCTGGAGCTTTTCTCAGCATGTGCCGGCTCGTTCCACCTTTGTTCCGAGTGATTTATCGCCTCTGGATAGGCTTCTCGGTGATCCTGGGCTACTTTGTCTCCAGAATAGTGCTTACGGTTATATTCTTTCTTGTAATTACACCGACTGGATTGATCATGCGTATGGTCGGCAAAGACCCTATGGAAAGGAAACGAGATCCAACTGTTTCGTCTTACTGGATCCGAAAGGATGATTCCCAGGAGACCAGCATCGAGAGATACGAGAAACAGTTCTGATTTGAAGATGACACGAGAACAGGAGGAACGATTTATGTCCCTTGTGAGAGAGTTCTGGGATTTTATGAAAGTTCGAAAGAAGTTTTGGCTTGCGCCCATTTTGATTGTGCTGGTGATTCTCTCGGCTTTCATCATACTGGCATCTAGTTCGCCTGTTGCGGCACCTTTCATCTACACGCTCTTTTAGAGGCGTTATCGAGGTCACCTTGGGGAAACTCTCTCGAAGTTTCCCCTCTACCTGCCAAGCATCTCCTATAGTGGTTTTAGACAATCATGACCGAGTAAAACTTTGAGAAAGCCGGTCTTCCGGGCAGTACATCCGGAACTCATGCGGCAAGACTTTGACAAAGAATGATACGAGGTTTGATCTCAGTGATTTCTTGGTAGCAGATGCTTGAATTCGAGGGAGGACCGGATGAACAAATCTGCGGACATGCATGACTTAGCTTCCGAAGACCAAAAAAGAATGACAAGCGAGGAGACTACGCAGCATGCCTCAGCGGTCATTGGGAAAAAAACGGGCTTTTGGTGCGGGCTGCGACGATTCCTTCTCCGAATACTTTATGTAGCATTCTTGGTCTTGATGGTTGCCGGAATTTTTGGTGCAATGGAGTATTACGCCTATCTGAAAGTGAAGTCCTCGCCTTTGGGGCAAGCCTATCAGGACAGAGATATGGATTTGGCCCGCCGGAGTTCGCAGACTGTTGCCCCCCAGTATGGGTATGAACCGAATCCAGGTTTTGCAGCAGTTCGAAATACCCGCTTGGGTAATTCTTTTGAATACATTAATGAGCAAAGCTTCAAAGACTTAGAGGATGTCCCCAGAGAGAAGCCTGAGGACGAGTATCGGGTAATTGTAACCGGTGGGTCAGTGGTATACGGTCGCGGTCCGGTGCCTCCTGCCGACGCGGTTGCCGATTTCTATGAGGTGACCCATCGTTGGACCATACCACACATTATGGAAAAGCTTCTCAATGCAGACCCCAGGATTGTCAACATAATAAAAGGCAAGAAAGTCAGGGTGATAAACGCTGGCGTACCTGGTTTCGTTTATCAGAACAATCTCATGCGTTACCTAGCTAAACTTCGTCTATACCAACCTGACCTGGTGGTAGCGCTCGACGGAGCAAACGAAGTCCATACCGTGGCACGTCCCCTCAAAGACTGGAATTATTTCACTGAAGGCCCCTATTTTGAGGTGGTAACCGAAATAATGGATATGAGCCCGGGAGGGCTTATGAACTATCTGACCCTGTGGCTCAAGAGGAACACATACTTTTTTACATGGCTGGCCATGAGCCATGGGGAAGGTCCGGGGATACTCATGGAAAACAGAGGATTCGCAGCACATCCGCAAGATGCGAGTCCTGAAATGATTGCGTACCGCGACAGAAACATAGCCCAGGTCGCTGACGTAGTAGCACTATATCACAAGGTATTGGACACAGACCGCGTTCCCCATGTCTTTGCTCTGCAGCCCATGTTTCGCAACTCCAAGAAAAAGCGAACCCTCATCGAACAGAAAATAGAAAGTGTCACAGGAATGGAAAAGATTGGTTTTTATGACGCTGCCCAAACCTATGACGCACTCGTGGAAAAGATAAAAAAGAGAAACAGTGAAATTGGCTTTGAGGTAGTCGATTTAACAGGGTTTTACGATAATGTTTCGGAGTGGGTTTTTACCGATTGGTGCCACCTGACCAATGGGGCCAACTTCATTCTTGCCAAAGAATTAGTTAACCAGATAAAGACGAGAGTTTTCGGCTTACCGCTTGAGCCGTATGACGGGATCTCGGTTCCGGTCGACTCTTACTTTCAAGACTACGCAAAAAACTCAAAGGTGCTTGTCAATGATCGACCTGTGGACAGCGGCCTGCACATTCTCAAAGGATATCCCGGGTCTAATCTTCTCGAAGTCACTCGGCAAGGAGAAGGAGATTCACCGGCTATAGTTCTTGATCTGGGATCTGTGGTCCCGGTTTCCAGGCTCAGGATAGTTTGGGGGGACGATAAATCAGTCCCGACAAAATGGCAAATTGATACCTCGGAAGATGGGAAGACCTGGAAGACATGGCTCTCCGAGACCGATACCGCGGCAGACCATTATGATCAGTGGCCTGGCTTTGAGTATTATTCCCTGCGGGAAACTCCCGCCAGGTACGTAAGATATGCTCAGTCAGTCGAGGGTGCCGGCGAAGTGATCAAGTTGCGACAGCTTAGTTTATTTAGATAATTGGCCCCTTGAGATTCTTGTGAGAAAAGAATTTGTATCAATTGGACAAATAAGGTATAAGAAAAAGTTTAATAGCTCATAGCGCGGTCGAAAGGCGCATGGAGATCGCGGACGGGAGATTTGAAATGCCCAAGATGAAATCATGCCGCGGAGCGGCGAAGAGATTCACAATTCTCAAGAGCGGAAAGATTAAGAGGAAGAAGGCGTATCATAGTCACATACTTACCAGCAAATCGACTAAGCGCAAAAGAAATCTCAGGCAAGAGGCCTTCATCGATCCGAAGGACTCAATCCAGATTAGAAGGCTGTTGCCGTACGGGTAACGGACGCGTTTCCCCTGTGACAGGTCATAGGAATCAACCCTGGGTCTTATAGAGAGTGTTTCACGGCTGGTCGGCAGCCGTTCCAAAATTCAAGGAGTCAGTAATGCCACGAGCACGATGTGCGCCCGCAAGCAGGGCCAGACGCAACAAAATTATGAAGGCGGCTAAGGGGTATGTGGGAGGCCGAAGCCGGACTTTGAAGCAAGCAAGGGAGACTGTTGAAAGAGCACTCTGTTATGCTTACAGAGACCGTAGAACCCGGAAGCGTGACTTCCGCCGTCTCTGGATAACCAGGATCTCTGCGGGTTCAAGATCGAACGGATTGCCTTACAATCGCCTTATGGAAGGGCTAAGGAAAGCGCAAATAGCCTTGGATAGAAAAGTTCTTGCGGATCTTGCCATCTGCGATCCAGGCGCTTTCACCGGCATAGTTCTGGAGGCCAGAAAGGTCTTGGAGCCCTGAAGCAGGTTCTCCGCACCGGGTTCTTTAAGGTTCGGCTCCGGGATGACCCTCAAGGGTAATCCTGTGTCGATTCTCAGCGGTCTTCCTGGACCGCTTTTTTTGTCTCTGCAACAAGCTTATCAATGGTGGTTAAAATTATGAAGGACCAACTTGACAAACTTAGGCTCAATGCTTTGGAACTGATAGGTGGGCTCGATGATGAGAAGTCTCTCTTTGACGTTAGGACCCGCGTTTTAGGGCGCAAAGGTGAACTGACCGGTTTTTTGAGAGGCTTGAAAGACCTTCCCCCGAAAACTCGTGCCGAGATTGGTCAGCTTGCAAATCTTATCAAGTCTGAGCTGGAACAAAAAATTGATGAAAAGCAAGCAACCATAAGGGAAAAAGCTGAAGAAAGGAAGATAGGGTCTGAATTTCTTGACGTCACTCTACCCGGAAGAAGATCAATTCCAGGCCGTACTCACATTTTGAATCGGGTGACTGACGAATTGATACAGGTTTTCAATGGGCTGGGATTCCAGTTGGCTGAAGGTCCTGAAGTGGAGTTGGATTACTATAATTTTGAAGCACTGAACATTCCCAGGGATCATCCTGCCAGAGACATGCAGGACACATTCTACTTGTCGGACAATGTGGTTCTCAGGACACACACTTCCCCGGTCCAGATCCGTACAATGGAGCTACAAAAACCGCCTTTACGCGTAATCTGTCCTGGAAAGGTATATCGCCGAGACGCTGACATTACTCACTCTCCCATGTTCATGCAGATCGAAGGGTTATGGGTGGACCAAGGAATATCCCTTTCAGACCTCAAGGGTGTTCTTACGGCTTTCGTTCAAGAGTATTTTGGAGAAAAACTGGGTTTGCGTTTTCGCCCAAGCTTTTTTCCTTTTACAGAGCCATCTGCAGAAGTCGACATCCAGTGTGTCATATGCGGTGGTGAAGGCTGCAGAACGTGCTCCTCCACCGGATGGCTCGAGATTCTCGGAGCGGGAATGGTTGATCCTGCACTCTACCGTTTTGTGGACTATGATCCTGAGATTTATTCCGGCTTCGCCTTCGGAATGGGCATCGAGCGTGTAGCCATGCTTAAATACGGGATTCCTGACATACGAGCTTTTTATGAAAATGATGTTCGGTTCCTCAATCAGTTCTGATGTGTTTTTCATTTCATGAGAAAAGTTCAGGCTGGAGATCAGGGAAGCGTTCGCAATGAATCAGTTTTCCAATGACACTTAGCTTTTGAATCACAGCTTGGGTCTCTGAAAGGGGTTAGCGAAAATGCTCGTCAGCTTGAATTGGCTGAAAGAATTTGTGGATATCGATCGTTCCGTCCAAGAAGTTGCCGACCTTCTTACAATGTCGGGTATCGAGGTGGAAGTCGTAACTAGTGTTGGCCGTGGCTTAGACAAGATTCTTACTGCCAGGATAGATGAGATAAATCTCCATCCCCGATCTGAAAATTTGAGCTTAGTACGTATCAGCTTGGGCGTGCGAGATGAGACAGTAGTTTGCGGTGCCCCCAATATAGGCGTTGGGCAAATAGTTCCATACGCTCCTCCTGGTACGGTCTTGCCTTCTGGAATAGAGATTACGGCAAAGACGATCAAAGGGGTTTACTCTCCCGGAATGATTTGCTCCGAGAAAGAATTGGGGCTTGGAGAAAATGCTGCGGGTATTCTCTGTCTCGATCCTAAGATTAAGGAGGGGCTTTTTCTTACAATGGCGCTTCCTTTTCTGGAGGACTTCATACTGGATGTATCGATAACGCCAAATAGGGGCGATTGTCTGTCCGTATTGGGCATTGCCAGGGAATTAGCCGCGCTCACAGGAAAGCCATGGAAACTCCCCGAGTTCTCATTGGAAGAGGCGGAGGAGAATATTCACGACAAAGTCCGAGTTGAGGTTCAGGATGCGGATCTTTGTCCTCGATACGTTGTGCGGATGGTGGAGGGAGTATCCATAGGACCCTCTCCTTTAGAGATACGCCTAAGGCTGACGAGATCCGGCTTGCGTCCAATATCAAACGTTGTAGATGCTACTAACCTAATCCTTATGGAATGTGGACAGCCCCTCCATGCATTTGATTACGGCTTACTCGAGGAAAGCCGAATTGTAGTGCGACGCTGCGACCCCCTGGAAACCTTTGTTACGTTGGATGGTGCCGAACGAGTTCTACCGGAGAACTCTCTCATGATCAGGGATGGGAAAAGGTCCGTAGCCCTCGCCGGCATCATGGGTGG
>CAIXMD010000186.1 GCA_903920415.1 uncultured Desulfomonile sp. | reverse complement strand
TTCTCTAAAACATGACGGAATTTGGTACCGGATTTCTTGTGATGAAAAAGCCTTCATGGTGTATCGGGTCAATGCTAACAGTGGGTCCAGACATCATATGCCGGGCTGGCCGGTTTGCCTGGTGAATTCCGTAACTATTTTTGAAGAATGCTATTCACCAGGTTTGGGCCGGGACCTCAATGCGTGTGAGATGGATATCGACAACTGGCTGGAACTAGTGAACCGACATTGTACAAACAAAATTCAACCATAAATCATTTTTCTTAATCGTTTTTACAAGAATTTGTCACAACATTTGTCCCGTGATTCTCAGTCCTTCATTTCATACATTCTGGTAATTTTCTTTAATTTGACATACCATTCGGTATGTTCATTGTCGGGCGCACACAAACCTGTTTGTCCAACGGATGAGGAAAAGAATGCTTATTACAATGAGGACTGATATGGTGCCAAGTGCATAGAATACGGTCTGTATCCCCCAAAGAGAGTCAATTCCCTGGATCATCTTGACCCCCAGAGCCCCCACTCCGAAGGTAAAGACGAATTTTAGACCGTAAGCAGAGTGATGCCATCTTTTTGGTGAGAGGCGAGCCACGAGAGTATTCTCAATGGCTTGCATACCGAGGAGAAAAAAGAAATACAACCCTGCCACAACCATCAGGAAAAAATCCTGCGCAAACACCATTAAGAAGGCAAAAGGTATGCACGCGGCGTGAAAAACCAAATAGGAGTACTTGCATTCATATCGGTCACCCGCATGACCTCCGACATATTGTCCCAGCATGCCTACCGCGTAGATTACGGTCGTGACGGATGTCGCCACGAGATTTCCTGAGAGACTTTTCCCGGAGAGGCTTGCGAGAGCTTCGAGGATACCCTGGCCCCTCAATTCTAGATAAGTGGGCAGTATGAGCGTTGCACCGGTAAAAGCTATGCCCCCAAGCATCACTGCTACCAAGAGAATAAGAAACGCTCCCAGCATGCCGTTGTCGCCATCAGAAGCTTCCTGCTGCCTCACGGGAGACTCTTCCAGAGGGACTAAAACCAAAAGGACCAGTCCCAGAAAGTTCATTCCAGCAAGAACAAATAAGGATGCCTTAGGACCGGAAACCCAAACGGCAACTCCTGTGACCAGGGGAGCAACAGCAAGCCCTAATCCACCGAAGACAGCATTGTACCCCATCGCTACGCTGATTCGCCTCACTCCCTTGGAGATAAGTCCTAGGCCTATAGGATGATATATTGCTGAAAAGAGTCCCGTGCCGGCAAGTGCAAGGGACAGCGTTCTCGGGGATTCCATGAAAATGGCAGCAGCCAAACCGCTCAAACCTGATCCCAGGAACATTACGAGAGTAAGCCCCTTAGCACCAAATCGATCTCCTGCCAATCCCCATGGTAATGCCATTAAGCCGAATAAAAGGTACTGCCAGAAAGACAGCCCTAGGACTTGAGGCATGTCGAGTTTCAAGACTCCAACAAGGGGGAGTACTATGGCAGGGAATACCAGCATGTTGTAGTGACTCATAAAATGACCAAACGAGGTCACAACAAGTATCCGGCGCTCCGCTGGGTTCAATTTGGAAAACCTCCGTGATAAGAGTGGCTGGGAGAAGCATAGTAGCATTGATCTTGAGCTTTATAACATTATTATCCCATCCTACTTGTCCTGATGATTTTGAGCATTTTTTTCCCTTGACTTGTCTGAATCTGGGAAATATTCTCGATCTTGATTTCGTTTGAAAAAATTGGGCTTTTGGCTTCCTGAGATCAAGGTTCGGGAAACTTGGCTTGATGGATAAGGTGTAATTCAAATCCCTCATCTGAGTTCGCAAATGATGTAAGCATCAGGGAGCGTGATTTTCGATCCTGATACCATACGAGACTATTTTGATCACGGATTCAAACTGAACAGATTCCCGAGGGAGAGGATTATTGATGTCCGGTTCTGAAATCTTTCGAGGTAAGTTGATTCTGGCGGTAGATGACGAAGAGGATATCTTGGAGACCATCCAGGAGGCACTCTCGGAATTTGCCGGTGTCACGCTTCACACGGCTACTTCCTTCGAAAAGGCATGGGAATGCCTGGTTTCATACACCTATGATCTGGTGATTCTCGACATCATGGGTGTCCGCGGCTTTGAACTTCTGAAGTTCGCTGCCAAGCAGAATTTTCCCGCGGTAATGTTAACGGCGCATGCTTTGAATCCGGAATCCTTAAAGAAATCCATCGAACTTGGCGCCAGAGCCTATCTTCCGAAGGAAAAGCTCAATTCGTTGGTCCCGTTCCTGGAAGACGTTCTGAGACTTAGCTATCAATCGGTTTGGCAAAGGGCTCTGGACCACGTGGCGACTTTGTTCGACAGTCGCTTTGGCTCGGATTGGAGGAAGTCCGAGCAGGAATTCTGGAATGATTTTGAAAAAACACTACAAATGGATGAAGCGGCGATCATCA
>CAIXMD010000185.1 GCA_903920415.1 uncultured Desulfomonile sp. | reverse complement strand
GGCTCCCACGCACAATTGGTTAAGAACTCCGTCGCCACCGCCCGATTTGACCCACCTCCTCGCCGAGGAAACCAGCGGGACTCAATCCTTAACTATTCTCGGAATCTCCCCTGAGTTATTGAGGAGTTACCAGAAAATAGCATAACTGTAGCATTTGTTGGATGTTTCGAGCCTTATCCGCAGTTAGTATTCGTGTAAATCAGTGTTGTTCACTTTGCTTATCTTCACATACTAAGACTTCTACCGTCGGCCCTTTCTCAACATTCCAGCGAGGGACATCATGAAATGCCGGAAATGCCAATTCGAGAATCCATCGGGCATGAAATTCTGCGGGGAATGCGGAACCGAGCTTACACTGGCCTGCCCTTGTTGCTGCCAATCCCCCACAGTTCAAATTTTGTGGAGAGTCCGGCCATTGGACATATTCAATCCTTCTGAACGATGTCTTGCAGAATGCTGTTTATAATGTAAAAATACAATGCAAAATGACAGTATAGAAGTCACAAAGCATGAATCCAGAGCGAACTGATTATATTCCCCGCCTCCTGAAGTGCCCCAATCGCTCCTTTTTCTTGTTTGGACCCCGCGGAGTCGGTAAGAGCACCATGCTTCGGCAGGTTCTCCCGGAGGCCCTGCACCTGGACCTGCTCGACGCCTCCCTGTATCTGGAACTTTCCCGCGATCCCCATCGACTCGAGGCCATCATCGGCCACCGTCCGAGGGGGGCTTGGATTGTGCTCGATGAAATCCAGAAAGCGCCGGGCTTGCTCGATGAAGTGCACCGCCTTATGGAGTCCAGGCGTTGGCGTTTTGCGCTTTGTGGTTCATCGGCCCGCAAATTGCGTCGGGGCGGGGCGAATCTGCTGGCCGGTCGGGCCGTCACCGTTAATTTAGAGGGGTTTTCCGCAGGTGAATTGGGAAATAAATTTGATCTGTCTACTTCTCTGGATTGGGGAATGTTGCCGTTTGTCCAGGAGGATCAGGAGCAAGCCGCGGAAATTCTCTCCGCCTATTTGAATACTTACCTCAAGGAAGAGATCCGGGAAGAAGGGCTGGTGCGCCGGGTACCGCCCTTTGTCCGGTTTCTGTCCCTGGCGGGACAATTCAATGGACAGATGGTCAACCTTCAGAACATCGCCAGGGAGGCAGGCATATCTCGAAGTACCGTGGATACCTATTTTTCGATCCTCATGGACACCTTGCTCGGGCATTTCCTGCCGGCCTGGCGTCCCGGGTTGAAAGTTCGGGAGGCGGCGCATCCCAAGTTCTATTGGTTTGATCCGGGCGTGGCCCGGGCAGCGGCGGGTTGGTTGCGCGATCCCGCCGATCGGGTCTGGCTGGGCGCTGCTCTGGAAACCCTAGTCTACCATGAACTGCGGGTGTACAACGAGGTCAGCCGTAAGCTTCGGCCCCTGTTTTTCTATCGAACTCCGGCTGGAGTGGAAGTGGACTTCATCATCGAAACAGCCCGACGACAATGGGACAGCCCTCCTCATGTGGTCGCGGTGGAGGTCAAACGGGCCGAGCGGTGGGAGCGGGTCTGGGAAAAACACCTACGGAGCCTGATCGAAAACCCCGGCCTGATAATTGACCGTCTGATCGGAGTTTATTGCGGATCAAGGATTTATGAGTTCGACAACCTCACCGTGTTCCCCCTGGAGGATTTTGTAACGGCTCTTTTTGCCGGAGAGATTTTTTAGGACGTTTAGGCGAGGCCAAGGTGGTTGAGGACTATCCCGAATATTGGAAAGGCCCCTGCGTTTTGACACTTCCTTCGGAAGGATTCCTCCGGCAATCCTATTCACGCTGACGCCGGTTGCCTTGTAACCGATTCCCCAGTATCAGGTAACCTCACAATATCAGCAGATGTACCGGCTATTCTTTTACGGAAGCATTCAGCCGGTTTCAAGTGCTCCCTGCCATTTCAATTGACAACCATATTATTTTGGACTACTTTTCTTAAGTGTAGGGAATATCATTTTGTAGGAAATTATATGAAATCAGTAAAAGTATTGCCCAAAGGACAGATTACACTTCCCCGGGACATCCGAAAAAAATTGGAAATAGAAACTGGGGACACCCTGCTGTTGGAGGAAAGAGACCAACAACTGGTCATCAAGAAGGGGAAAACCATCTTTGATTACGTCGGGTACCTGCCAGACCTCAAGCTGTCCATCGAGGAAATCAGAGAACAAGCCATAAAGGAGGCCGCCAAAGATCATGCCTAAGGCCTTCGTGGATACCAGTGTCATCCTTCGCATTTTGATAAAAGACGATGAGTTTAAGGCCAAAGACGCGGTAAATCTTCTTAAGAACGCTGGTGGCAGAGACTTAACCCTCTACCTGCTTCCTGTGGCTGTCTTGGAGACCGTCTGGGTCCTGGAAAAGGTGTATTCTTTTTCCCGTAAAGCCGTTCAAGAAGTGGTCGAGGCCATTTTAAACACCCCTGAATTGAAAATTGAGAAAGAAGCGGTTTTCCGAAAGGCCATCCAAACCTATGTCGAAAAAAATATTAAATTTGCCGACGCGGTGATGGGTTATTGGGGGCTGGACAATGGATATACCATTGTTTTTACCTACGATGAAAAAGACTTTAAACGGATAGAGGGCCTCGATACAAGGAAGCCCTGAAAGATCCTAATGAGAAAAGGCGACAAGTATCTGAAAATAGTTGAGTGGTCTGAGGAGGATGGTTGTTTTATTGGTAGCTGCCCTGAATTGTTTTATGGAGGCTGCCATGGTTCAGACGCTAAGAGTGTCTTCGCAGAGTTATGCGAGATCATCGAAGAAACCATCCTGCTTTACGAAAAGGATGGGAAGTCGCTACCTGCAGCCATATCAGGACGAGATTTCGTTAATTCATTGCAGAAAATAGCATAACTGTGCCGTCAGTCGGCAGTTTCTACCTTTCTCGCAGGTGAGTATTCCTAGAAAACAGTGTCATCCCTGTTGTTTATCTTCACAGGGAATGCGACACGGGTGGATGGATATAGAAGGCTGAAGAAGAGCTGGCAAAGCTCTCATGACACGAAACGGGAGTTTTTGGACAATTTAAACTCCATCATTAAATGTGTATTAATCTGGGGACATCATACTTATCCAAATCACGAATTAAACAAGGTCTCCGCTGAACTAATATTTCATGACCTAGCCCTAAAGAATTTAGAAAGAACTCAATTTTTCTTGCAAACATGAGGCGGCGCAAGTAGAATTTGACCTCCGTCCTTACAAAAGCCTAAACTTTCTGTTATGCCTTAGCGAACTGCCCTGTGTGGGGTGGAAAGCTGATTCAACTTTCCGGAACGTGGTATGCCTTAATTTTTCGGAGGCAATGGGCGCATGAATCTTCACGAGTACCAATCCAAGCAATTACTTGCCGAGCGCGGCGTAGCCATCCCCACTGGTTCAACCTGTTTCGACCCACTTGAGGCGCTCATTGCCGCAAGATGGCTTAAAACTGACAAGGTTGTCCTAAAAGCTCAGGTCCATTCGGGAGGAAGAGGCAAGGCAGGAGGTGTGGCGGTCCTCTCAATGGATGACGACATCCGAAGTGCTGCGTCAAAAATCCTAGGCCTGAAACTCGTAACCAATCAGACCGGGTCTGAAGGAAAGCCTGTCAGCGCGCTTTTGGTTGAAGAGGTCCTGCCCATTGACCGGGAAATTTACTTGGGCGTCCTTCTCGACAGGAACACGGGCAGAGTGACCATCATGTCGAGCCCCGAAGGCGGCATGGAGATCGAGACGCTCGCGAGAGAGGCCCCGGAGAAGATCTTTACCATCAGCATTCACCCATTGATAGGTCTGGCGCCTTATCAGGCCAGGGGCTTGGCTTACAGACTTTCTCATAGTAAAGTCATAGCAGGGCAAATAATGAAAATCATTACTGTCCTTTAT
>CAIXMD010000184.1 GCA_903920415.1 uncultured Desulfomonile sp. | reverse complement strand
ATGCTGAAGCTCATAATGTTCCGGTGGCAAAATCTGGCCGAGCAGATCGCCGAGAAACAACTCGCGAAGAATGGTTTCAAACCGGAGCCTGATATGATCCAGGCGCTCTCGCTCTTCTCCATCCAACCGGCTTGCCCGCTCGCACACCATGGCATGCACGCATTTTACCAAATCGGGTAATATGTCACACGACATCCGTTTACTCAAACCTTCCTCGGCTAGATACTGGGCCACTGCAAAGAGAGTCCGGGCGTGAAAGTTCTCCTCCCCGATCTGCGATGTGATTCCCAAGCGATCCAGTAGCGTGCGAGCCGGTAGTTGGACCCTACTCAATCGGAAGCTGATTCCCATTTGGTTAAGTTCCTTGTGTAGCCCGGCCAGCATCTCCGCACCCGCGAGGTCTAGATCTCCGGTCATTTCCATATCGAATACCACTGCTTCAATCGGGTGATCACTCTCCCGAACGTCCGAAATGATTTGGTTTTTATACGAATCTGCATTTGCGTAAAAGATACCCGTGTCCGCTCTTATTATGAGCATTCCGGGAATAGTTATATTTTCCGGGTTTTCCTGTACGGAAGAAAATTGAGGTTGACCGGGGACTCGTCCCAAGAGACTGACATGAGACTGCGAGGTTCTTCCAATCACAAGAAGAAGAGAAAGGAGCGCTCCGATCATAACCCCGTCAAGTATGCCCAAGGCAAGAACTCCAACTAACGCTCCAAGGGCTGTCCAGAATTCCGACGTTCTGAGTTCGAAAAGACTGGATAGCCGCTTCCATTTAAATAGGCCTTTTACCGCCACGATTACCACGGCGGCAAGAATAGGCTCGGGAAGCCTGCTAAATAGCCCGGTGAGGAACAGGACCACCAAGGCAACCAAGACAGCGCTGAATCCCCCGGCAAGTTGGGTCTTCGCGCCTGTTTGGTCATTCAGTGCGCTCCGAGAGAAACTCCCCGCCACCGGATATGACTGTGTCAAGCCGGTTCCAATGCTGGCGAAGCCCAAGGCGAGCAATTCCTGGTTAGGATTGACACTATACCCGTTCTTCGACGCAAAGGTCCGAGCCATGCTCATTCCTTCAACGTAGGCCAGCACGAAGACAGCTATCGCCGCTCGAAAAACGTCTCGGACATCGGGCAAGAAAACCGGGGGTATGCTAAACTGCGGGAGACCACTCGGGATCGCCCCGACAAGAACTATGCCGTGAACTTTGGAATCAACTACACTCATGATGCCAATGGATCCTAGCACCGTCACTAGAGCCCATGGCATTTTCGGCGCCCAGCGTTCACCAGCCAGGAGGACCACAATTCCTGACACGCCCAAAGCAAGAGCCCAGAGGTTCGTTTGGCCGATGTGCTCAACCAGGTGGGTGATCCTTTCAAGGAACTGTCCTTGCGCTCCATGGATTCCGAACAGTTTGCCTAACTGGGACCCTGCTATGTAAAGCGCAGCGCCCGATGAAAATCCCACAAGTACGGATTCGGATATGAAATTCATCAGCATGCCCAGCCTCAGGGAGTACGCAATAAAGGCGATGAATCCCACAAGGATGGCGGTCAAAGCGGCAAGCGCGGCGTATTGGGCCGGCGAATCCACCGTCAGGCTGCCAAGCGCCGAAGCGACTAGGATGGAGACGGCGGATGTGGGACCTACGACGAGTTGCCGTGACGTTCCAAACAACATGTAGAGTAGCGGCGCCGCAATACAGGCGTAAAGACCGGCTTGCGCAGGCATTCCGGCAAGATCAGCATACGCTATGGCTTCCGGTATCGTGAAGGCCGCCAAGGTCGTCCCCGCTATCAGATCGGGTCTTAACCAGTGTTTTTCATAGGTCGGGAGCCAATTGATTATGGGTAAGTAGCCGCGTAAACGGTCCGAGAATGTCTCTTCCTGACGCATCGATCCTCCGCCGAATTGAGCGGTGTTTCCGAAAGGCCTGCCTAAGCCGGAACAGGCCCGCTGGACTCAATGGCTAGTAACCGGTTCGTATCCATATCATAATATGGTGAGGGGTGCCGCGCTTTTAGGTTTATGATAAATAGCTGTAAATATAGCTTGTTCTCCAAGACCTGATGTGCTTTGATTTGAGTATGAAAACAAAGTCAGAGCAAAGAGGTCTCGGATGGATAAGAAGATAGAGGAAGCTCAGCAGGAATTCAATACGATTCTGCATTACATTGTCCAAGGCGCTGGGTTACTTCCAGAACAACCGGGATAATCGAGAGTACCTGCAATTCCATCATAAACATACGTAAGGAAGGTGCCGGCATGTTTTGGTCAACAGACGGGCAGAAGCCATACTCAAACTCCGCGGAGTCTTCTTGGATGATCTCTGGGACGACTTCTGGGTCTTCAGGACCAAGAGGGAAAGGAAGAGACTCTATGCACAATACGACAACAGCCGTGCGGTTAGGCCGGAACAAGACCAGAACGGGAAAGCAGCTTGATATCCTACAGTAACGGAGACGCGCTGCACCCGTTCAAAATCCCCTGGACTCTTCTGGATGCTTGAATCATAACTTCCTTGAAGATAGAGATATGCTCCTGGGACTTTTCTAAGGGGAATTCATTGAGAATCTTTGACACTCACAATCATCCATCCGCACCGCCATCAACTCTGCCAAAAGTCACCCCACACATCACCGTGCAGCCGATGGGTCTTTTCTTAGAGTACAAAAGGGTCAACTCCCGAGAGCGCCGAGAATGTGAGAATTCAAAGAACCATTGTTTCAGGTTCAAGAGGGAATGAATCGGATGGGAAGCAGTTACGAATCAACTCGATTGGTATCATTAATCGTATGTCTCGCCCTTGTGTCCATCCCTTTCCTGAGCGTTGAATTTGCTCCCATAACGGACCTGCCGCAGCAGGTTTCTCAGATACGGCTGCTGGTTGAAACT
>CAIXMD010000183.1 GCA_903920415.1 uncultured Desulfomonile sp. | reverse complement strand
AGCTGGATCCGGATCCCAGAATGATCGACGAGCCGAGGTCCAACCCTTACATCTTCTGGAAAGAGGATGAGGTAGAAGGTGGATGGACGCGCGATATAGACGCTTACCGTGAGAAACACCAGAGGTAGCAGGAGGTTTAAAACAATGCCTTACGATCCCAGTGATCCGATGAAGGATAGACTTACCGATTTAGGACCCAGATATTACAAGGAGTTCTTTTCACCCATTATCGAAAAAAACTATGGTAAATGGCTGTATCATGAGATCCCAGAACCTGGCGTTCTCAAACATGTCTCCGAGACCGGTGATGAAGTCTATACGGTTCGCGTAGGCGGTTGCCGTCTCATGAGTGTAGAGCATCTACGTGAGATCTGTGAGATAGCCGATAAGCATTGCGATGGTTATCTACGATTTACCACCAGAAACAACATCGAGTTCATGGTGGACAACAAAGATAAAGTAAAACCCTTGATGGACGACCTCAAGAGTAGAAAGTTCGAAAAAGGCTCGAACAAGTTCCCTATCGGAGGAACCGGAGCAGGCATTACCAACATCGTTCATACTCAGGGATGGGCTCACTGCCACACCCCCGCCATTGACGCGTCCGGCGTGGTCAAGGCGGTAATGGACGGTATTTACGATGAATTCGGCAGTATGCGGCTTCCTGCACCGGTGAGAGTCTCGCTGGCGTGCTGTTTGAACATGTGCGGGGCAGTCCATTGCTCGGACATAGCCATCCTCGGAATTCACCGCAAACCGCCCATGATCGATAGTGAGTGGATCGACAAACTGTGCGAACTCCCACTTGCAATCGCAGCGTGCCCTACGGCGGCAATCAAACCGGCCAAAACCGAGAGTGGCAAGAAAAGTCTCGAGGTTAATGCCGAACGATGCATGTTCTGCGGAAACTGCTACACCATGTGTGCAGCTATGCCTCTGGCTGACGACGTTGGTAGCGGAATCGCTATTCTTGTCGGCGGGAAGCTCTCCAACAGAATCAGCAAGCCCAAATTCTCAAAAGTCGTTATTTCTTTTATCCCCAATGAGCCTCCCCGATGGCCGGAAACCGTCGACGCGGTCAAGAATATCGTGGAAGTTTATGCTAAGGATGCCAGGAAGTATGAACGCCTTGGAGACTGGGCCGAAAGAATCGGCTGGGAAAGATTTTTTGATAAGACAGGGATCCCGTTCACCCATCACCTGATTGACGACTACAGATTCGCTTACACCACGTGGCGCCAGTCTACACAGTTTAAGTACTAATTTTGGCAGAAGGAGTCCATCCATGACCGTGGATGAAGTAAAAGAGGTAATACTGGATTCTTTGAAATCAAAATCCAAGAGCAAGTCGAAATTCTATCTGAAAGATTTCTACTCTATGGTGCCGGATATGAAACCCAGGGAGGTCAAAAACGTGGTCAATAAGATGGTCCAAGAGGGACTTCTTGAGTATTGGTCAAGTGGAAGTACCACCCTGATCGGTCTGAAGGGTATGGGAAAGCAGCACGCAGAAGAAGACTGAAATACTGCATACCTGTTTCCTTATTGCCGATATTCTGAGTAAAGGAAGGAGAGGGGGAATCCTTTCCTTCCTTTATGTATTTCACTGCAATCACCAATAAATTTAACAGCCGGCAACCTCTCTTAGCCATTCGAACGCGTAACTTGGACCGCAAAATCTAGTAGCTCACTATTTCATACTGT
>CAIXMD010000182.1 GCA_903920415.1 uncultured Desulfomonile sp. | reverse complement strand
CGCCGACCCAGCGGGTCGGAGGACAGCCACTTGAGAAATTCGCACAGCGGCAACACGCCATGCCTATGCTGTCGCTCTCAAACATTTTTGAGGAAACTGAGTTTCTCGATTTCGATGCTAGGGTTAAAAGAAATTTGCGAGTTTCAGGCAATGTGTCTTATTTTGTTGAGCCCAAGTTGGACGGTGTTGCGGTAGAACTTGTTTACCAAGATGGTATGCTCGTATCAGGATCAACGCGTGGAGACGGCTATCTCGGGGAGGATATCACTCTCAATGTTCGTACTATCAGAGCAATACCCCTGAAACTTCACTCCTCAGGCTTCTTTGCCGATGTCCCTCTCATAGAGGTGCGGGGAGAGGTTTTCATGCATCGGTCGGATTTCGATATGTTGAACCAGGAACGGGATGAGTTGGGGCTGCCTGCATTTGCAAATCCGCGGAATGCAGCAGCGGGATCAATCCGCCAGTTGGCCCCAAAGATTACAGCCTCAAGACCATTAAAATTTCTCGCTCACAGCACTGGACGAATTGACGGTTCATTACCAGTCACCCAACAAGATCTTCTAGAAAGTCTATTTGATCTGGGGATTCCGGCTAACCTACAAAATACAAGGGCTTGTGACGAGGTTGAATCAGCTCTTCTACACTACCGTAAACTACGAGAGATCCGCTCCGGACTCCCCTACGAAATTGATGGCGCCGTAGTCAAAGTAAACTCTCTCAACTATCAACAGTTACTCGGCACCAAGACACGATCGCCCAGGTGGGCGGTAGCTTTCAAGTTCGCTCCGATTCAAGCCCTTACCAAGATCCTTAGAATTGAAATAGGAGTTGGCCGGACCGGAAGCATGACCCCTGTAGCAATAATGGAACCGGTGAATGTAGGAGGAGTCCGTGTAAGCAGGGCTACGCTTCATAATCAAGACGAGATTGACCGGAAAGATGTTCGAGAGGGCGATACAGTAGTGATCCAGAGAGCGGGCGACGTTATTCCGGAAGTAGTTGAAGTTGTCATTGGAATGCGCCCCGAACACAGCCGTCCCTACTCAATACCAGACAGGTGTCCGGTTTGCGATTCACATGCAGTCCGTATCGAGGGACAGTCTGCAAAACGCTGTGTTAATAGTTCATGCCCTGCCCGCCTCAAAGAAACCATAAAACATTTCGCATCTCGAAACGCAATGGACATTGAGGGTTTGGGAGCAAAACTCATAGAGCAGCTTGTGAATCGTGGTCTGGTTAAGAATCCTGCTGATCTTTATTCTCTCGATCTGACCGCTTTGACCTCTCTGGACAGAATGGCTGTAAAGTCAGCGACCAACATCCTCAGTTCCCTCGAGCACTCCAGAACCGTTCCAGCGGATAAGTTCCTTTTCAGCTTGGGTATTCCTCTCGTGGGAGAGTACATAGCTCGGCTCCTGCTACGTTCCTTCGGGAATATTCATAATATTATGGAAAAGGACTTGGCCGAATTGCAACAGGTTCAGGGAATCGGTCCGGAAGTTGCCCAAAGTGTTGAGTCATTTTTTCAGGAACCACGTAACAGAGAGATGATTACGCGGTTATTATCGGCAGGGGTTCGTCTCGTTCCAATCGATACTCTTTCATT
>CAIXMD010000181.1 GCA_903920415.1 uncultured Desulfomonile sp. | reverse complement strand
CCTGAGGCTATCCGTAAGGGAGTTGATCGTGCAAAGTCTTCTCTGTTGGAGGTGCCGATCATTAATGGGACCGTCCCTCACGAGATTACCGGTAAATACGGCGCAGCCAAAGTGTTCTTGAAGCCCGCAGGATCAGGAACGGGTGTGATTGCAGGAGGTGCCGTCAGGGCGGTCATGGAGGCCGTTGGCATCCACGATATACTCACCAAGTGCTTAGGCACCAACAACCCCCATAATGTGGTCAAGGCGACTTTCGATGCCTTGAGAGGCCTACGGACTCAGCAACAGATTGCCAGGAAACTAGGCAAACTCGGTCTGCCGGATGAAGAATCGGAGACAGGAGAGGATTCACATTCTGATGCTTAAGGTTACCTTAAAGAAGAGTGTAATAAAAGCCTCAAAGGCTCAACGGCAAACGGTGCGCGGCTTAGGGCTTACAAAAATCAATTCCAGTCGGCTTCTCGGAGATACGCCCGCGATTCGAGGAATGATTCTTAAAGTTAGCCACCTAGTAGCATTGGAAGAGGTTTCGGACTAACCCAATCCAAAGGGAGATATTCATGGACCTGTCGAATCTGGCAGCACCCGTAAGTAATAAGAAGCGCAATCGTGTCGGCCGTGGCGAATCCTCAGGCCTGGGAAAGACCTGCGGAAAAGGACATAAGGGCCAAAGGTCACGTTCGGGAGGCGGTGTGTCACCGGGTTTTGAAGGTGGTCAGATGCCTCTACAAAGACGTCTGCCGAAGAAGGGTTTTCATAATCCTTTTAGGACACGCTATAATGTGCTTAATATCAAAGATTTATCCATTTTGGATCCGTCAGCAACGATAACCCCTGAGCTACTTCGAGAAAAAGGCATTGTTAGAAGACAGGGGCCTGTAAAACTGCTTTCCGACGGCGAGGCGGCAACAGCCTACATAATCAAGCTTGACAAGGTAAGTCGAGCGGCAGCTTTAAAGATTCAAGCCGCCGGCGGCACTGTGGAGGATTAGTCATCCTCCGCGGTCATGAGAGTGTGTCGGAATTGTCTGTAATCAAGTCGGATTGTTCATTTAGGAGAGTCCCGTAGTGATCGGTTCCTTAAGCAACATCGCTAAAATCCCGGAACTCAAGCGCAGGGTTATTTTTACGCTCCTCATGCTACTTGTATATCGCTTGGGTGTGCATATTCCGACTCCCGGCATAAACACTGCTGCCCTCAAGGATTTCTTTAGTAAATACCAGCAGACTTTGTTCGGCGTGATCGACATGTTCACCGGTGGCGCGCTGGAAAACTTTTCGGTCTTTTCTCTTGGGATTATGCCCTATATCAGTGCGTCCATCATCCTTCAGCTCCTGACAGTCGTGGTGCCCCATTTGGAACGACTTTCCAAGGAGGGCGAGGCTGGTCGCAAAAAAATAACTCAGTACACTAGGTACGGAACCGTGGTTCTCTCGTTGATTCAGGGAATGGGAATCAGTATTGGATTGGCTCAGACAGAGAATATGGTGTACATTAGTAAATATTCCTTCGTGCTCCTTTCTATGATTACGCTCACTGCAGGCACCGCTTTCATAATGTGGCTGGGAGAGCAGATCACCGAGCACGGCATCGGTAACGGAATTTCTCTGATAATATTTGCAGGTATCGTAGCGAGAATGCCCTCTGCCCTGGGGAGTACCATTCAGCTCGTTCAGACGGGAGACATGGGATTTTTGGTGCTGCTTCTCCTGTTGGCCGTCATGGTAATCGTAATCGCTGTAATTGTCTTCATGGAGAGAGGGCAGCGCCGCATTCCTGTGCAATATGCCAAGCGAGTTGTTGGTCGACGAGTCTACGGTGGTCAGAGCACTCATTTGCCTCTGAAGGTAAATACGGCAGGCGTCATTCCGCCAATATTTGCCTCCTCCCTGATCATATTCCCGGCAACCATCGCCCAGTTTCTACAAGTACCTATACTCACTTCCATTACCGGATGGTTGCGTCCGGGTACAGGGGTCTATGAGTTGCTGTACGTGGCTTTAATCGTATTTTTTTGCTACTTCTACACGGCGGTAACTTTCAATCCGATAGACGTTGCGGAAAACATGAAAAAGTACGGAGGATACATTCCCGGAATCCGACCGGGAAAGAAGACTTCTCAATACATAGATAAGGTTCTTACTCGTATTACGCTGGGAGGAGCTATTTACGTGTCTGCAGTATGCGTTCTCCCTTCTATTCTCATCTCACGTTTCAATGCGCCTTTTTATTTTGGTGGGACCTCGCTTCTTATCGTCGTGGGAGTTGCTCTGGACACACTGACGCAGATCGAGACCCACATGATACAACGTCATTATGAGGGCTTTATCCGTACGGGCCGAATCAAGGGTAGGCGTTAGTAAGTCATCTTTAAGGAATGGAAGGTACCATGATAATCGTTTTGTTGGGTGGACCTGGATCGGGCAAAGGCACTCAGGCCAAGAAGCTCATCGATAAACTCGGTATCCCTCAGATTTCTACAGGAGACATTTTTCGGGCTGCTCTCAAAGAGGGTACACCAATGGGCTTAAAGGCTAAGACTTACATGGACAAGGGTGAACTGGTTCCGGACGAAGTCGTGAACGGTGTCGTAGGAGAAAGACTTACGAAACCTGACCTGGCCAAAGGCTATATGCTGGACGGTTTTCCCAGAACTCTTCCTCAGGCTCAGTCCCTCGGCAAGATACTGGAAACTCAAGGGAAATCTATCGATCATGCTATTCTGGTAGATGTTCCCGACAAGGAACTGGTAGCAAGGCTCTCGGGAAGGCGTACCTGTAAGAATTCCGCCTGTGGAGCGATGTTTCACGTGATGTTTAATCAATCAAAACAAGAGGGGATTTGTGATGTATGCGGCAGCAACCTTTATCAAAGGGATGACGACAATGAAGTCGTCATACGAGAGAGGCTCGCAGTCTACAACAAACAGACAGCTCCCCTGATTGATTATTACGAAACCAAGGGTTCGCTCCGGCGTGTCACCGGAGTTGGTCCTATTGAAGAGATTTTTGCAGCAATAGAAAAGGTCTTGAAATAGGAATCCGTCCCTCGTCGGTAAGAGGAGGCGCCCATGAAAGTTAGGGCATCTGTGAGGAAGATTTGCGACAAGTGCAAAATCATCAAGCGAAAAGGAATTGTAAGGGTTATCTGCGAGAACCCTAAACATAAACAGCGTCAAGGCTGAGTGAAGCAGCTTGCCGTTTTATCGCCAGGAGGATAATCGTGGCGCGTATTGCAGGGATTGACCTACCCAAGAACAAGCGCATGGAAGTTGCGTTGACCTATATCTATGGGATAGGAAGAACGACAGCCAAGCAGATAATGACCGAAATCGGTCTGGATCCTAACATGAACTCGGATCAGTTGACCGAGGTCGATGTAGCAAAGATCCGTGAAGTACTTGATCGCTCACACAAAGTCGAAGGTGATATGCGCCGCGACGTAAGCATGAACATCAAGAGACTTATGGATCTTGGATGCTATCGCGGCCTCAGGCATCGCCGAGGGCTTCCAGTCCGCGGCCAACGTACACACACAAATGCGCGCACGCGCAAAGGCCCTAGAAAAATGCAGATCGGCAAACGCAAGTAGGTAGTAAGAACCTTCGTGGTTCAAAGTCTTGGCGCCTTATACCTGAGTCAATTTGATGTAGATTCAGCGTAAGCGTGGGGTTAGTCGGGGCTCTCTATCCAGAATAAATTGATGAGCCCAGGAAGTTGCGTGTTGTCGTAGGAGCTTTACAGGGAGAATAGAATGCCGAGAAGGCGAGTTGTTCGCAAGAAGAAAGAAAGACGTATCATACCGCGTGGAGTGGCCCACATTCAGTCCACTTTTAACAACACGATCGTTACTATTACCGATATTGACGGAAATGTTGTGGCGTGGTCTTCTGCGGGAACCCAGGGATTCAAAGGATCCAGGAAGTCCACACCGTTCGCGGCTCAACTCGCCGCAGAAGATGCGGCTCATAAAGCCATAGAT
>CAIXMD010000180.1 GCA_903920415.1 uncultured Desulfomonile sp. | reverse complement strand
TCAGGATAACTACTGGGATAATAGATCTGAAATAAAGCTCTGCGTCGATTGAGAGACCTGAGCAAATAAGCTCGAATCAATTAAGTACAGCGATTTTTGATACAGATAATCATGCCCTATTCAGGAGCCTTCCCATGATTACCCTTTGATCAGAACATCCCTGAGCAAATCAAAATGTTCAAAAACTGCCCCAGATCCCACCACCACGGTTGATAGAGGATCATCAGCAACTATTACCGGCAAATTGGTCTCACGACGAATCACTTCATCCAAATTTTTCAATAAGGAACCGCCGCCGGTCAGAACTATGCCGTTGTCTACTATGTCTGCAGCCAGTTCGGGCGGCGACAATTCGAGGGCGGTCTTAATAGTTTCTACAATGGCATTAACCGGCGCGGCTATTGCTTCTGTAACTTCATTTGAACGCAGGGCAATAACCTTGGGCACCCCAGCGATGAGATCCCGCCCTTTTACCTCGATGATCGATTCATCCTTTTCATAACAAGCGCTACCAATCATCATTTTGATCATCTCTGCAGTCCGTTCGCCGATTAAAAGACTATACTTTTGCTTGACGTACCGAATGATGGCGTTGTCGATTTTGTCCCCTGCGACCCTCAAGGACTTGGCATAAACGATATCGGACATGGAGATCACCGCAACTTCCGTTGTTCCGCCACCTATATCGACAATCATATTACTAGTCGGTTCCGTAATCGGGAGATTGGCACCCAGTGCTGCGGCTATAGGCTCCTCCACAAGGTAAACTTGCCGCGCCCCTGCACTTTCGGCTGCTTCTCGTACCGCGCGCATCTCAACCTGCGTAACTCCAAAAGGGACACATACCACTATCCTTGGTTTGACGAGGAAGCGGCGACGGTGGATCTTGAAGATAAAATGCTTCAACATCGCCTCCGTCACTTCGAAATCCGCGATTACGCCGTCTTTCATCGGACGTATTGCCCTGATGTTGTCAGGGGTTCGTCCAAGCATCTTTTTCGCATCTGTACCGACCGCAACTATTCTTGGGCCTCGTCGCAGATCAGTCTTCACGGCAACCACGGAAGGCTCAGACAATACCACTCCATGTCCTCGCACATACACAAGGGTGTTCGCAGTACCGAGATCGATGGCCATGTCGTTGGAGAAAAATCCAAAAACTGAATCTAGAAACATTCGAAGGTTTCCCTATTAGCCTTTATGGGTTGAAAAGGCAGTGTGACAAAACTACCAGATGCCCCGTGAGTGATCAAGCCTTGATTGCACTGACTTCATAAGGCTTTTCTTCCAACAGCAACCTTCTTGGAAGCCGAGTTGCAACTCGTATTCGGGTGGCTATCGAACTGAATACCTTGACAGGTGTGTATATCATTTAACTTCGGAAGGACATGAGAGAAAGTTTTCCGTGAAAAAAAACGCAACAGGAATTATTGGTCAGACATTTTTTTCGGCGACGAAAACATATATCCTAACCCCGGTAATGTCACAATAAATTCGGGGTTAGCTGAATTGTCCTCCAATTTGCTCCTTAGATGCTGGATATGGACATCTATGGCACGGCTATTCTCGTAAATGCCTCCCTGTGGCCAGATTGCTCTACGGATCTCTTTTCTACTCAAGGCACGACCGGCATTTATCGCAAGGAGGAGGAGGAGATTAAATTCTCTTTGAGTAAGATCTATCTTCCGTCCTCCCAGTAACACTCTGATCTTGTTCGTGTCTATTTTCAGGGAGCCCAACTCCAGAACGGTAGAATGGCTAGTAAGTATCTCAACCCTTTTTAGACATATCTTTATCCTCGCGGCCAGTTCCAAATAGTCAACCGGTTTTACCATATAGTCGTCTGCCCCGCTTTCGAGACCGAGAACCTTATCGCTGATACTGTCCCTAGCCGTCAAGATGATGATTGGAATATTTGACCTGGCCCTGATCAGACGACAGAACTGAATACCGTCAATGTCGCGTAGGGAGATGTCCATAAGAATAAGCGCAGGCCCAATCTCCTCAAACCATTTCAGCGCGTCTAGGCCGGTCGAGGCCGTTGTAACAATATATCCATCCAATTCCAACTTTTCCTTTATTGTAGTTCGTATAGCCGGATCATCGTCTACTAATAATATATGTCCAACCATCTTCATCCCTTATTAGGAGTCGTGAAAATCAAGCGACTACATTTACTCAGTTCGCTTTCGAGCGTGTTGCTTCACCTGAAAGAACTTTACATCTTCATTACAGCTTTTTACAACATCTTTACGTCATCGCGTGACAGAATCTTTACTCACGCGATTTAGATTTGGGATCTTTGAGTCGAAACCGAGACCCTTCGGCAGGGTTTATCGGATCTTACCAACACCTATATTTTCGGAAAATTTCATCGATACGGGAGTGGAACCATGAGAAAAGCTCTCATCTTGGCGGCGTTGGGGGTTTTCATCTGCTGTCTGCCGGCTATTGCGGCGGTGAAAGTTGATCCTAAACTGTACGGGGCGCCGGAGGGGCAGGTTTGTATCAAGTGCCACGAACTCAAAACCCCCGGACTATTTAAATTG
>CAIXMD010000179.1 GCA_903920415.1 uncultured Desulfomonile sp. | reverse complement strand
TCTCTTTAGTTGTTCTATCCTCCATCTTATTTTTTCTGGAAAGTACTTGTACCCTTCGGCCTCAGAATGAAATCCAAGACGGGAATCCGCCTCACATAAAACAACAAGCTTTTCGTCCAGCAGGATTTCCTCCCTGATAATATCTGCCAGCTCATTAAGTATTTCCTGTCGCGCAGGACCTTCCATTCGGAACATCTTTTCGCGGAGCAAATAAAAATGAAGAATGTTGTACCCACTTCGGAATTGAATACCTAGCGCTTTGGAAACACCAATATCTAATATCCGTTCATGTTCACTGAGATAATTTCTTTCCAATCCGTCGAATATTGCCATCCCCTTATCCCAAGAGGTGGTCATACGACGTGTCAGTTCTACGACCTCTTCCAATGTCAATATTTCGCCGATGCATTCGCCAATGCGATCTCCGCTTGGCGGCCATGGTTTAAGCGTCGTACTCGAACCTATTTGCCATGTTGGCGACAATGGAGCATCAGCGGGTTTCAGCAGAAGTGGCCAGACGGGGCCATCGTGCATGGGACCGTAATATTGAAACATGTTGGTCAGCGGGTAATTTTCGTACCCCTCACTGAAAAATCTCCAAGCCTCTACCACTTTCGGTACGTCTGCATTTTTCCAGTTGATGGAGGCAAGTTGGTGCAGAAATGAATCTTCATCTTTGGCGATCGGCTCCATCGATAACAGACCGGATGCTTTGTTCATTAAACCAGGATAGTTTCCGAAATACCAGCACAACATGGTATGCGTTACACCCAGATTTCTCATTTCAATGAATTTCCTGTAAAGCAAAGATGGTACTGGGACAAAGGGTGTGGAGGCTACTTCATGCGAATTACCTGTCTGAATCTTGGCCGAAACTTGAGTCCCATTTTTTCTTGCAACTTCTGCCATACGGCTGAACCTTTCGCTGGGACCAGGGTTCGATATCCAATAGTCACCTCCTACCAGCAACTTCCCAAACTCAGTTCTGCTCACTCCTGATTCAAAATTAAATTGCAATATCACGCCTTTTGGAGTGTGTGCAGGTAGGTCATAAACCCAGTCAGCAAGGGTGTAAGGGTCGCCGGTGACGAATCGCTGTGGTTGTGGCATATAGAGCCAACTTATCAGTTCTGCTTCGGGTGCTGCATCATGCATCCCCTTTTCCATAGCCGATAATGAGGCATGTAATATCTCCCATGGCTCCTTGTGCGAGCACCGGGGACAATCAATTTTATCTTTATAATCTTCATCGTTAGAAACAGCGCTAAGGCAAGTAGTTCCTCTTTCTCCATGGGTAATATTGATCATGCCACCTAGCTCAGGAATACTTTTAAAAATTTTATTCACCGACTCGTAAAGATACTTTTGAGCAGTATCACTCATTGGACAAAAGAACTGTTGAGATCCTCTTTTTGCTCCTGTCATTTCGGGGTAATTCTTAAGTACCGGACTGTTGATATCCCATGCTCGGGGTTCGATGCAGAAGATGTAGGTGCGGATTCCATATCGCAGGCAAGCCTCAACCGTCTGCCTTAATTTTGAAAGACGTTTTTCGGCATTTTTACCAGCTTCAGGGGTGAAAGAAGTTGCCACAAGGTCGCGAAATTCCACTGTAAGCCAAAGTCCGTTGACGCCTTCATGTGCCAGTCGGTTCAGGTATTGATCGGGGTAGTAATTTACCTCGTCCATCAACTCATCCCGCAACTTTGGCGCCCGCTTGATCGGACCAAAAAAACAGCGCGAAATTCGTCTTTGAATAACAGCTTGATTTTCGATTTTCCCAAGTGGGAGAAAAGGAGCGCGAAGTCTGAGCATCTCATCTTCAAGGTAAAAAATTCCGCGGCGGATACCATCGGCATTACCAGCGATAATACGGCAGCTTTCCGGTAAAATCTCAAGACGAAAAGATTCGCCTTTGAGCTCCTTGTCTTTACCGGTTTCCAGAAGATATTTGCCATTTTCGGCCGATACATTTCCGGCAGCGAGAAATAAGCGAAGGTCTTCGTAAGCCGTTTCGAGACGGCCCTTTTCATCGGGGAATCCCAGAAGAAGCTTAACTCC
>CAIXMD010000178.1 GCA_903920415.1 uncultured Desulfomonile sp. | reverse complement strand
CCGCACAGAGGTAATGGTGGCGATGTCATACGGATGAAGGGGCAGCGGCTGTAGATGGGGGAGCTCAGTGAGGAGAATCTCTGCGGGCTTTTTACGGGTTTCACCATGGATACGGACATTGGCCACGGTATCAAGCCATTGCTGCGCAGCTGGATTAAACCTTTAGATATTGAATAGTCAACTTGGTCTGGCACCAAAGGCAAAGCCGATTTCGTTTTAGAATGGCAGAAAGTAAAACCTGACCGTACGCAGTAACAGTTGAATATCTAACGGGTTAAAGTCCCGTCCGGGGAATTGTCCGATTCGCCCCGGTAGTTCAAGTGAGCGGCGTCTTGGCAACAAGGGGTCGTAAGTTCTCAATTGGCAAAACAGCAGGCCGTAACGCAAGTGAACCTAGATGTAGCCTCGTTACTTGATTGAAGATGCCGACCCTGTGGTCAGAAGGGGAAGGTCGCCGTCACAGACTCTGATAACGGAACCGGTCTGTGTAATCTTCCGGGGTAGCAGGGATGGCATGTTGTGGAAGATATTTGGCCCAGTGCTGGAGACCCGTTATGGTGGTGTTTAAGGAACATCAACTGTCGCGTATAAGGCAACGAAATCGCGTTGGGCTGTATCGGGAGTCGGAGGGGTTCATTTTACCGTTTGAGGGCATGGGACAACATAACCCTGTCCGAGGGAAGGAACCCTGCTTTGTTCACGCAACCAACGAGCGGAGGAGGTGGGGATTGCCTATGCTAACAACCCCGGCTACAATCAGGACGCTACAGAGGAAGCTCTACTGCAAGGCCAAGCAAGAACCGGCCTGCCGCTTCCATGCCTTGTATGACAAGATTTATCGGGCCGACATCCTTAGTCATGCCTACAAACTTGTCCGTGCCAACAAAGGGAGTGCCGGAATAGACGGCGTAACCTTCGAGGCCATCGAGGAAAACGAAGGGGCACCCGCATTTATTGGGGAGCTGGAAGAAGCACTGAGAACCAAGACGTACAAACCCGATCCGGTCAAACGGGTCATGATACCAAAAAGTGACGGCAGTCAGCGTCCTCTCGGTATTCCGACTATCCGAGACCGGGTGGTTCAAATGGCCGCAAAACTTGTCATTGAGCCGATCTTTGAGGCGGACTTCTGCGAAACCTCATACGGATTCAGACCGAAGAAATCAGCCCACGACGCAGTCGATGACGTAACGTACGCCATGAACACCGGCTACACTGAAGTTATCGACGCCGATCTTTCCAAGTATTTCGACACCATTCCCCATGCCAATCTCATGGCAACGGTGGCTGAACGCATCTGTGACGGTGAGGTACTTCGCCTCATCCAGATGTGGCTAAAAGCTCCGATCATGGAAATGGACAAGGATGGAACGAAGCGGAACATCGGTGGCGGCAAGGGCAACAGCAAAGGAACTCCCCAGGGTGGAGTCATTTCGCCATTATTATCGAATCTATACCTGCACATACTGGACAGGATATGGGAGCGGAATAATCTACAGCAACGGTTGGGAGCCCGCATCGTCAGATACGCTGACGATATTGTCATACTCTGTCGGAGAAACAAATCCGACAAGGCAATGGCGGTACTGCGACAGATACTGGAGCGGCTGAAACTTACCCTGAACGAGGCAAAGACGAAGATAGTCAATGCCCACGTAGGAAAGTTTGATTTTCTCGGATTCACAATCTGGATAGCGGAAAGCAGGAAAAGTGGGAATCTGTATTCCCACGTTCAGCCGTCGAAGAGAGCCTTGCAGGCGATCAAGGATCGTGTCACCGTTATTACGCACCGTAAGATGACGGTAAAGCCGCTTGAAAAGATAGTAACTGAAGTCAACGCCACTGTAAGGGGTTGGGTCGGCTACTTCCATTTCAAGAACTGTAGCAAGGTGCTCTCCCATTTAAGATGGCACGTAGAGGAACGGCTACGGACACATCTTCGTAAACGCCATAAGGTCAAGGCTAGGGGAGCTGGATATGCGAGGTTTG
>CAIXMD010000177.1 GCA_903920415.1 uncultured Desulfomonile sp. | reverse complement strand
TGAGCCTGGTCGATTGCCCCGAATCTGCACTCCGGCACACAAGCGCCGCATCCTTTACATGCCGCCTCTATTACTCGAAAATACCCCAGGTCTTTATCCCCTTCTATGGCATGATAGGGACAAACTTTCGCGCAGAAGCCGCACGCTGTACACTTTTCGAGATCTATCCTTGCGGTGATTGCCGGTACGCTCACCTCTCCCTTACTCATCAAAATATTGGCCCTGGAAGCTGCTGCAGAAGCCTGCGTCACAGAATCCTTAATGTCTTTTGGGCCCTCGGCAGCACCGGCCAAAAAAACCCCTCCGGTGGTGGTATCCACCGGCCGGAGCTTCGGGTGAGCCTCCATGTAAAATCCGTCAGTGTCAGTCGAGAGATTCAACAGCCTCTGGAGTGTTGGAGCATCCTTATGGGGCTTTATGCCGACCGACAAGATGACCATGTCCATGGAGTAGCGATAATGGCTTCCCAGAAGAGTATTTTCACCGAGGAGCGTAAGATCCCCCGTATCGATATCCTCTATGATTTCTCCCGGAATACCTCGGATGAAGGTCACCCCTTCTCGACGGGCCCGTTGGAAAAGATCCTCGAAACCTTTCCCAAAGGCACGGATGTCGATGTAGAAGACGTAGATTTCCGTTTCCGGCCAGTGCTCCCTGATGAGGAGTGCATCCTTGATGGTGTTCATGCAACATACATTACTGCAATAGGGGTTACTGCGCTTGCTTCTGGATCCGATACACTGAAGGAACGCCACCTTTGATGGTCGTTTTCGGTCGGAAGGACGGATAAGTTCGCCGCCCGAAGGCCCTCCTGCATTGATTAGACGTTCAAACTCCAATGTGGTGATGACATTGGGGAACTTTCCATAGCCGAGTTCGGTGAGAGCCGTAGGGTCGTAGACGTCCACTCCGGTCGCAACCACGATGGTGCCCACTTCAATGTCCAGAAGTTTGTCTTCATCCGCGAAGTCAATGCATTTGGGATTACAGGCTTGGAAACACCTGTCGCAGGCAACAATTCCCTGATTGTTAAGGCATCGGTCCATATCGATAAGGAATCTCGATGGAACCGCCTGGGCAAAAGGCATATAAATCGCCCTTCGAATAGAAAGTCCCGCGTTGAACTCGTCCGGTGCCAATTGCGGGCAGGCCTGGATGCAGTCACCACAGGCGGTGCATTCTTTCTTCACATAACGCGCCTTTTTCAGGACTTTCACCTTGAAGTTTCCAATATGGCCCTGAACCTCTTTGATCTCCGAAAGGGTGAGCAGCTCGATGTTGGGATGGCGGCCCACGTCACTCATCTTCGGGGCCAGAATACATATGGAACAGTCCATGGTAGGGAAAGTCTTGTCAATCTGGGCCATGCGGCCGCCGATACTTCCGGTTCGCTCCACCAGGTAAACCTTGTATCCCGCGTCAGCCATATCCAAAGAGGCCTGAATCCCAGCAACACCGCCGCCTATGACCAGGACCGAACGAAGCACCGGAACGGTCAATTCGAACTGTGGAGACAACCTGGCAGCACGGCTTACAGCCATCCCTACCAGGTCCTTGGCTTTGGAGGTCGCACCATCCTTGTCGTGAAGATGAACCCAGGAACACTGTTCGCGAATGTTTGCCATTTCAAGAAGATAGGGATTTAGACCGGCACTCTGACAGGCGGCACGAAACGTCGGCTCATGGAGTCTGGGAGTACAGGAAGCTACAACCACCCTGTTGAGTTTGTGCTCCCTGATGTCTGCCTTAATCTGCTCTTGGCCCGGTTCCGAGCATGTGTAGAGGGAATCTGCAGCGAGGACGACACCCGGCAAATTCAGAGCGTATTGCGCAACCTCCTCACAGCGGACTGTTCCAGCAATGTTTTTCCCGCAGTGGCAAACATAAACCCCGATCCTTAGATCATTTTTCTCGAGCCGGGATACAGGTCCTTGGTTTTTCTCTTTCAATTGAACTATTTCCTCCACGGGTTTGTCCCTACTACCGGGCGACCCACCGGGTTCGCCCCTACTACCGGGCGACCCACCGGGTTCG
>CAIXMD010000176.1 GCA_903920415.1 uncultured Desulfomonile sp. | reverse complement strand
TCAAAGGTCGTTACGGATGGCCTTACGTGTATTCTTCAGAACGGCTCACCAAGCCATTGATACGCAAGAACGGCACGCTCCTGGAAGTTGACTGGAACGAGGCTTTAAAATTTGTGGCAGATGGCTTCGGCACCATTAAGAATGCCTCAAGCCCCACAAGTCTTGCTGCCATTGGTTCGGAGAGGCTTACAAATGAAGAAGCCTATGTCTTCAACCGGTTTGTCAGAACAGTTATGGAGACACCCAACCTTGACCATAGCGGAGGATATGCTTACCGAACTCTCGTAGACGCTCTTGCGCCGGCCCTCGGTTATCCAGCCAGCACGAACTCAATCCGCGAAATCAGAAAAGCACAGATCGTACTTCTGTTGGGGGCTGACCTGACCGAAACCCATCCAGTGGCCAAGAATGAGGTCATTTCCGGGTCCGCTCGCCACAAAGCCAGGGTGATAGTTGTGGATTCCGTGAAGACCAAGCTCACAGACCGCTCCGGTATATTTCTGCCGGTGCCTCCAGGTTCCGAGCATCTTGTGGCAAACGCAATGCTCAAGTGGATAATTGATCAAGGGCTTTTTGATAAAACAGCCCTTGATCTGCGGGCCGAAGGGTTCGATGAAACGGCTGCGTCGCTGTCTGAATACACCCCTGAAAATGTTGGACATCTGTTGAACTTAGACCCTGCCCTTATCAGAGAAGCTGCTAAGGAGTATGCTGAGGCATCAACGGCAGTAATAGTGATGGCCTCGGGCATGAACCGATGCGAAGGTGATGTAGACACGGCCCGGGCTGCGGTTAACCTCGCTGTCGTAACGGGTCACATCGGAAAAGAGGGTTGCGGCATCTACGTGCTGGGCGAGAAAGCTAATGCTCAGGGCGCGATTGATATGGGCCTAGCCCCGGATTTTTTGCCCGGGTTTAACAGTGTCGATGATTCCTCTGCCAGAGCTAAATTCGAGACGGCATGGGATTCTTCAATTCCTGGGAACAGAGGCCTGAATGCTCTTCAGATCTTCGAGAAGGCCAACAGCAAGGAAATCAAGGGACTATACGTTGTAGGGGAGAATCCTCTTGAAACTTACCCACATAGGGGATTTGTGGAGACGGGACTCGAAAATCTGGAATTCCTGGTCGTTCAGGATCTTTTCCTGACCTCTACTGCTAAGATGGCTCACGCAGTGTTGCCTGCATTGTCTTTTGCGGAAAAATCCGGAACGTATACCAGCGCGGACAGACGTGTGCAAAGATTACGGCCGTGTTTGAGACCGGGGGGAGGCAAAAGCGACTTAGAGATTTTTACAGCGCTGGCTGCTCTCATGGGGAAGCCGTCCATGACCTACGGGGGGCCAGAGCAGGTTATGAGTGAGATAGCAGGTTTGGTGGGGGTTTATGGCGGGATCTCCTACGATCGCCTCGGAGAATATGGACTGCCGTGGCCGTGCGTCGACTCTGAAGACCCAGGAAAAGACATACTCTACGAAGGCGGTTTCCCTATAGGAAAAGCACGGCTCATTCCGGCAACAGCGCTGAATGTGTCAAGCTCAGACGGTAGCTCCATGTATCTGATATCTGGGACCCTCAAGTTTCATTCAGGTTCTTTCTCAGAGTGGAGTTCATCTCTGATGGAGGTCTCGCCCACGGGATCTGCCGAGATGAATGCGAAAGACCTCAAGGCCTTGGGATTGAAAGACGGCGACATGGTGAGGATTACCGCGTCTGACGGTTCCTCGATCCAGACTGTGGTTAGACGCTCACGCAGAGCTGTGGAAGGATCGATCATTGTCCCTCACCATTTCTCCTCTGTCAGGCTTAACAGCCTCACCCGTTGGAACCAGGCGGCAGTGAAGATTAAGGTTGAAAAAGTGTAGAACCCGGAAGAGGTTGCGCTGATGGAATACGCCCTCCCTGTAATAGCTCTCGTCGTCAAAGTCCTCATATTCATCGTGGCTATCTTGACGTTCGTGGCATACCTGACACTTATCGAACGGAAGGTGCTCGGCTGGATTCAGGTTAGAATCGGGCCTAATCGTGTAGGCCCCTGGGGACTCCTCCAGCCGCTTGCCGACGGGGCAAAACTACTATTGAAAGAAGAAATAACCGTCTCGAGTGCAAATAGAATCGTTTATATTGCGGCACCGCTGATTGTGGTTGTTTGCGCACTGATTCCTTTTGGTGTGATTCCTTTTGCCAAGGGGCTGGGCTTGGAACGAATCCTGGGGCCTATGGCTGAGAAATTCGATCTAAATCACGGTGTGATTTCCGACCTTAACGTTGGAATACTTTACATTTTCGGTATTTCCTCGTTAGGTGTCTACGGTGTAATTCTGGGTGGTTGGGCGTCAAACAGCAAATATTCCCTACTTGGATCCATCCGAGCCGGGGCCCAAATGATCAGTTATGAACTAGGACTCAGCCTTTCCGTACT
>CAIXMD010000175.1 GCA_903920415.1 uncultured Desulfomonile sp. | reverse complement strand
GTTTACGAGAAATTCAACCTTCTCCAGAGTGACCAGGGAATCGTAGCAGTGGGTGCTTCGGTGACTCTGGACAGCGATTCCACATGTAAGCAGGCGAGAATCGCCTTGGGGAATTCCGGGCCGGTCACAATGCGTGCCGGGCAGGCGGAGGAGTTACTGGTGGGGAGGAAACTGAGCGACGATCTGCTTGAGGATGTAGGTTTGGCGGCTTCGGAGGAAGCGGAACCGATCTCAGATATTCACGCTTCCGAAGAATACAGGCGACATCTGGTAAAGGTGTTGACGGGGCGGATGGTCAAGAATGCTTGGGACAAAGCTGCTATCACAGCTTGATGAGGAGGGGTCGTTCACATGGAAAAACAGTTGATGCGAATTATAGTCAATGAGCAAGAGTACGAGCTTTACATAAATCCTAAGATGCTTCTCGTGGAAGTGATACGTGATCTTTTGGGCTTTACCGGTACCAAAAGAGGGTGCGAGAGTGTTTCCTGCGGTGCTTGCACGGTGATTATCGACGGAATGGCTGTTAAGTCATGCTCGGTTTTGGCGATGCAGGCCGACGGAACGAAAGTTACAACATCAGAAGGTCTCGAAATTAATGGGCAGCTTCACCCCATACAGAAGGCTTTCCTCGATCATGGTGCCTACCAGTGCGGTTTCTGTACTTCCGGAATGTTGATGTCGTCCAAAGCATTTCTTGACGAAAATCCAAACCCGACAACACATGAAATACGTGAAGGTATTGAGGGGAACCTCTGCCGTTGCACGGGCTACAACAGCATTGTAAGGGCCTTGGACGCTGTAGCGAAGGGGAATTATAGGGAGGACAAAGCATGAAATATAACGTCATAAACACTCATGTCCATAATATAGACGGCATCGAAAAAGTTACAGGGCGGGCAACCTATACCTTTGACGTCAAAATTCCCGGAATGCTGTACGGCAAGATTCTGAGAAGTCCACACCCCCACGCAAGAATCGTGAACATTGACTCAAGCAAGGCTATTGAGCTGATGGGTGTCAAGGCAGTAGTTACTGGAAAAGACACTCTTGGTGTAAAGCAGGGGATCTGGAGACGCTATAGTGAGCTGTGTGACGAACAAATCCTCCCTTTAGAGAAAGTTCGTTATATCGGGGAGCCGGTTGCAGCGGTTGCTGCGGTAACTGAAGAGATTGCCGAACAGGCATTGGACCTGATTGAAGTGGACTATGAAGTCCTGCCGGCCGTCTATGAACCGATGGAGGCAATTAAGAAGGGCGCCCCTGAAGTTCACGAAGGTGTGGAACGCAATATAAACGTCACACGTCACATTGAGTGGGGAGATGTGGAAGAGGCGTTTGAGAACTCGGATTATATAAGGGAAGACTGGTTCAAATGTTCAGGTCAGGCCCATATGTGTATGGAGACTCGCTGTGCCGTTGCCAGCTATACACCTGATGGCAAGTTGACCGTATGGACGTCAACCCAATCCCCCTACTACATTCAAGGGCTTCTTTCAGGAGTGCTTGGACTCAGAGAGAGCGACATCAGGGTTATAGCGCATTATGTAGGCGGTGGATTTGGGGGGAAGTTTGAACTTGACGCGGCCCAGTTCTGCAGTTCAGTTCTTTCCATGAAACTAAGTAAACCTGTTAAAATTGTATTTTCCCGCGAGGAAGATTTTATTGCAACCAAGCGGCGGACGCCTATGTTCTACTATGTGAGAACAGGTGTTAAGAAAGACGGCACCTTCATGGCAAGAGAGACAAGAGTCTTCACGGATGGGGGCGCCTATACTGGAATGGGAGCTACTGCACTCTACCTCACCGGTTTTTTCCATTCGTTTCCTTACAAATGGGCAGGTTACAGATACGATGGCTTCAGGGTTTACACAAACACTCTGCCTTCATCGTCCATGCGTGGATTCGGAGCACCACAAGGAATGTTTTGCTCAGAGACGCAGATTGACCTGATCGCACGCGATCTGGGGATCGATCGCGTCGAAATTCGACGCAAGAATGCACATACGCCGAATTATGAGGTCCCCGGGCAGGCCACCATAGCGAGTTGCGGTCTTTCAGAGTGCCTTGATAAAATTGAGGAATGGATCAAGTCTCGTGGCGATTTGCCTCCTAACAGAGGTATCGGCATATCTTCGTATGGTTTCATGTCAGGTGGTATTTTTAACTGGTTTGATTCTCCTTATTCCTTTTCTTCGGCAGTGGTGACGATCAACTACGACGGGAAGGTGGACTTGCATGTTGGATGCCAGGAAATCGGCCAGGGATCTAACACCACGATGGCAATAATATGTGCGGAAGAATTGGGCGTTCGCATTGAGGATATCAGGGTACACTCAGGGGATACGGCTGAATGCCCCCCAGACCTAGGGGCGTGGGGTTCCAGGCAGACACTTATGGCAGGCAATGCTACGAAAATGGCAGCGGCTGATGCCAAGCGGCAGCTTCTCGAATTTGCTACGGCAAAGATAAACCCCAATATAGTTTACGACTTGGATATTAAGGATAGATGGGTCCACCTGGTAGCCCGTCCGGAACGAGGCCTGGATTACTTTGAAGTTGTCAAGGACGCCCTGCGTGGCAAGGATGGACAGCGAATCGTAGGCAGGGGATTCTACACCCCCCACAGAAAAGGCATGATTTCACCTGCGTACAGTTACGGAGTTCAGGCTCTGGAGATTGAGGTCGATCCTGAAACCGGCAAGATAAAGCTTGTCAATTGTGTGACTGCTCACGATTGCGGTCAACCTATCAATTCATTAGGCCTTCATGGCCAACTCGAAGGCGCCATCTCCATGGCTGCGGGCTACGGTTTCCTGGAGGACATGCCCATGGAAGACGGAAAGATCATGAATCCGAATCTCGTGGACTATAAGATCATCAGGGCTACGGAAATGCCTGAAACCGAGGTCTTTGAAATAGATACCTACGAACCAGAGGGCCCGTTCGGAGCCAAGGAAGCTGGAGAAGGTCTCACCAACCCTACGGCCGCTGCCCTCGGCAATGCGTTGTTCGACGCGCTGGGGATAAGCGTCAAACAACTTCCGATAACTCCTGAAAAAGTTCTGAACGCATTGAGAGAGAAAAAGCTAGAGGACAATAAATAATTGGGAGGTCTGTCATGAGCATCAAGTGTCCTGTATGCGGTAAAGTGGCAAAAACAGGGAGTGCGATTGACTGTGCCAGGCACATGTTTGGAACGGGCGACAAGCCGCACAGAGCGTGGTTTGAATCACAAGGCCTATCGTATATCGATCTCCTACTTTCTCAAACCACTGAGCCTGGAAACAAGGCGTACATTACCGTAGCCGAATTGATAGAGAAGGCCAATAAAGATTGATTAGTTCGGAGTTAATTGAGAAAGGAGTGTAGGAGGATCGAATGATTATTGAAGGAAAATTTACATTGAAAGCGCCTATACAAAAATTATGGGATATGCTCCTTGAACCTGAGACCTTGGGTTCTTGCATGCCCGGCGCGCAAAAAGTTGAAAAGATAGATGAGAATACGTACGAGGCGGTAATAAAGCAAAAAGTCGGCCCAATAAAGGTAACCCTAAAGTTCAGAAACGTCCTGACCAAGGTGGAACCACCGAATCACTTGGAACTTGAAGGTGAAGGTCAGGACATTACCAAACTAGGTCACTTCAAGCAAAAAACCGTTGTTGATCTGAAGGAAACTGAAACTGGAGAAGTGGAATTGTCGTACAAAGCAGATGTCAATATTGTCGGAAAACTTGCGATGTTCGGCGACAGAGTTATGAAAAGCAAAGCCAAGGACGTGGAGAAAGAATTCACCAGCAACCTTAAGGAAAAGCTGAAAAGTATTTCTTGAACTGAATTGACAGTTGCGTGAGACTCCGTTACTCTTAATTGGACAGGCGCTGTAAGAGCTTAATAGGGAAGCCGGTTAAAGTCCGGCGCGGTCCCGCCGCTGTGACCGGGGACGAAACCTCGAGATTACCACTGCTTCGCCAAGCGAGGTGGGAAGGTTCGAGGATGTAGAAAGATCCGGAAGCCAGAAGACCTGCCTGTACTTAGTTATGCCGCGAGTTACGGCTACCCCAGGGAAAAAGAAAACTGGGTGCATTCCCGGGACCCTCAGAAGGCCCGGGTTTTTTTTATTCGTGATATCAGTACATTGCCACAATTCACCCTGGTAAGGAAGATGCCTTGGCAGTATTCCTAGACATTTTGAGAAAACTGACCCTTCTTGCCGAGCACACTGGTTACTCTTGCGAAGGTTTAGCTGCTGCCAGGGTTGCTGCAAACTTCTGGAGTTTGAATATTGATCAAACCTATCTTTGGGGGCGCGATGAAAATGCCGCTGATCAGATTATTCTTCCAGAGACGCACTATACGATTGATCAAATAGACTTGTTGTCGTGTGAATCCAACGATTACATTGACCATGTAGATTATTTTTTAATTGAAGACGATTTTAGACGAATGGGTTCTGAGGATACGGAAATCGACTGCAGTAGACTGGTCAGCGCCGGCCATAATGATCCGGATCTTATTTCAGAAGATTTTTCCGCAGAGATACAAGCCTTGGAAGTCTCGGAAAGTCGTTTGAAACCCTTAATTATCTCCGGGGAGTCCAGACCATTTGTGCTGGTTTCCTGTCTAACTCATTTGGCTTTGCTGTGCTTGCTCATCTTCTTCCCTCCAGGTAAGTCGGCAGGGGAAGGAGGGAATAGCCATAATGCCGTAATGGTAAGATTGTTGGAAAGCGAGGAGATAATTCCCCAGGAGGAAAGACCTGCTTCAAGAGACTCTGCAGCGGCCTTGCCTTCAATAGCGAACAGGAAAGCCGAAAGCCCAGAACTGAGAGATAGAATACAGGGTCAAAGGCCTGTCCCGCTTCTCGACCTGAACGATCAAGCCATCAGGGAGCAAACTGCCGCTGATTGTGATGAACACAATCTAGAAGTCTTGAAAACTAATCGTGTTTACGCAACGATAGATAAAGAATTCGGCAAAATCGAGGATGCAGTCTTCAAAGATCCTGAAAAGGAATCGGCCCAAAAAGATGATGTAACAGTAAGGACTCCGAATAAACACGACTCGATGGCAATTACTCCGTCTACGGCTAGTCCTGAAAGGCGTTCAATGGCTTCGGCCGGAAGAGAAGGTGACGAATTCAGAGCCCAGATAATTTCCGCCATTCATGCAGCAGCCTATTATCCGAAGAAGGCCATGAACGAAAGATTACACGGTGAGGCGGTAGTCGCCTTTACCGTAAGCAGGAATGGCTCAATCTCAAATTTGGCTCTTAAAAAGCACTCCGGATCGCTCATCTTGGATGAGGCTGCCATAAAAATAGTCCAGAAGGCTTCTGAAAAATTTCCCTGTATCCCGGAACGATTAACGACGGATAGTTTCAGCTATGAGGTTCCCATCATTTTTAAAAAGAAAACATGATCGTTCTTGGACTTCACTGACCTCAACGGCCGTGTTGTTCATTCTCTGTCTTGTTCTGTTTGCTGGTCGAATACATGGTGAAACGTCGGATCCACGTTGTGTAAGGGACGACCTTGGACGGAAAGTTTGTGTTTCTGGAGTTCCAAAACGCTTAATATCTTTTGCTCCAAATCTCACGGAAATAATATTTGCACTGCACGCGGAAAATTCCCTAGTTGGGAGAACCTCCAGGTGCAATAGGCCCAGGGAAGCCACGCGAATACAGGAAATCGGGGCATATCTTAACCCGGATTTGGAGCGAGTAATGGCCCTGCGGCCAGACCTTGTATGCGCTACAAAGACAGGTGTTAGAGAGGAACTCGTCCATAGGCTGTCGGAGTTGGGGATCCCCGTATTTGTTGATGACAGCAGCTCCCTCGATGACATATGCCTCTTGCTAAAAAGATTGGGAACGCTTCTCGGACGCGAAACCGAAGCAGATAAGCTTGTGCAAGAATTCCAGAAAAGACGTGAGGTGATTCGACGGAGGATCGAAGGGGTAGCAAAACCTTCCGTTCTTTTTGCAGTAGGGGTACGTCCTCTTGTGGTTGCCGGAGGAAAAAGCTTCTTAGGCGCACTGATCCGAGAGGCCGGGGGACAAAACATTGCCGAAAATGAAAGTATCCCATTCCCGCGTTATAGCTTTGAAGAAGTTATTAAAAGGGACCCGGATCTCATATTGGTTTTGGACAAAGAGTGCCGAGATGAAGAATGTTTGGATCAGTTGCGACGATATTCCACTCTTCGTGCAGTTACCAATTCCAGAGTTTATTCAATGGACGCAGACCTGATGGCCCGCCCGGCACCGCGAATCTTGGAAGGATTGGAGCTATTGGAGGCCATCCTTCATCCGGAGTTGCCCAGGGGTGGGCTGCATTAAGACATTACCCATTAGTTGCGATAAGAGACTCATGACGTTATCTTAACTTACGAATGTTTCAACCGAAAGTTCAAACAAATGCACCGGTCGATACTAGTAAAAACAATCCTAGTAAGTGTTGGGCTCTTTGCGGCACTCATAGTAACGGTTGTTATCTCTCTTTTAATTGGCACAAGCACCGTTGATATCAAAGACCTGTTTTTTGCTGCTCAGGGTGATGAACACTCACATAAAGCCTGGACGATTCTGACCTCGTATCGGTTGCCGAGGACAGTCCTCGCCGCTTTGGCAGGAGCGGGACTAGCCTCTGCGGGCGTCGTGTTCCAGGGGGTATTAAGAAATCCTTTGGCAGACCCATATCTAATAGGAATCGCCGGCGGTGGTTCTCTCGGGGCAGTGACATCAATAGTTCTGTTTGGTCAAGGACGGGTTCTCAGCACTTCTCTTTTCGC
>CAIXMD010000174.1 GCA_903920415.1 uncultured Desulfomonile sp. | reverse complement strand
TCATGGACACAACTATCACTGGTAATGATTCCAAAAGCAGGGATAGTTCCTCATTGGCTCTTTCTAAGTCAGTGGTGCGTTCCTCCACAAGTTCTTCGAGGTGCTCCCGATACCGTCGCAACTCTTCATCCACCCGCTTGTACTCGGTGATGTCTGAAACAGCTCCGACCATTCGGACCGTTTTCCCCTCCGTGTCGCGAATAGCCGTTCCCCTGTCTTGCCAATAAGAAATACCGCCATCCTTTCTCCGGACGCGATACTCTTCGTCATACTGATAACCCTCCTTAATTTGGCGGTCCAAGGCTGTCATTACTCGGTTGTGGTCATCCGGATCAATCAACGCCTCCCACGCTTCGATGGTCCGCGGAAACTCTCCCGCAGCATAACCAAGAAGAGCGTCGATATCGCCGAACCACTTGAGTCCGCCTGTGGCAAGGTCCCATTCCCAAACCACATCAGTAACAGACTGTGAGGCTAAACGGAACCTCTCCTCACTCTCCCGCAGTGCATCCTCTGCACGCTTGCGGTAGGTGATGTCTTGGATGATTGAAAAGAGTAGAGTTTTCTCGCCTCTCTCAATTGGGGTAGAATGCACTTCCACCGTTCGAACTTCTCCATTGGCAAGGCGGTGTGGAAAAATGAAGTGGTTTTTCTTCTCTTGTAGGGCCAGAATGCGTTCGTGCGCTACCTCGTCAGGTCCCAAGATGTTGATATCCTGGATAGACATGGAGCGAAGCTGAGACATAGTATAGCCGTAGAACCGCTCGGCTGCATTGTTCGCGTCCAGTATTTGCCCTGTCATCGGTTCGATCAGGAGCATGACGGGGTTATGCTTTAACAACCCATGGAAGAAATGTTCTTCGCTCTCCTCAAGTGCCATTTCGGTGCTCAGGAGTCTCACCTCTGCAGCTTCTAGTTCAGCTACCCTAAGGCGAGACTCTCTCAATTCCTCTATGAGCTGGTCTCGGGTCTTTTCATGGTCTTGCATGGAAGGCTCCTCCTGATGGGAAGCTATGCATGTGAGAGGGGAATCTTTAGCACAGAATTCTGCAAAAATAATTAAAGTCCCCCAACCAAAGGCAAAATACTTATTATCCAGGCTATAATTTGTAACAGGATTCCGAATAGGGTGCAATTCAATGATAACAATGTTTGATTATCAAGACACTGGGATAGGTTTGAAACACGGAGTTTGAAACTCCATTGACATGTGTTTTCTTTGTAACCTGATGTAGAGGGTCTTGACAAATTTGAAATTTCCTTCGAGTCTCTTATTGAGAGTTCGGGCTATTGGTGGAGACAACTCGGCAACGTTCGTTTACTCTTGATCCGTCAAATAGGGGTGGAGTATTGGGCATACCAACATATATCCCATCGAGCATACCGTCCGGGACCTCAGGCCGGCATCAATCTGAACGGGCACCTAGATCGGCTGGTAAGTCTGGGGCTTGAAACAGAATACGAAAAAGAAATGAGTTGCTGAAAACGTGAGCCTTTCAGAAAAATACCATCTTGGAGCTACCGGTAAGATAGTAGAGGCCTTTCTGACCTCAAAAATGCCCATTATCTTCATCATCGCTTCCATGCTGGCAGGCGCCAGTGCCCTCATTCTGACTCCACGCGAAGAAGAACCACAAATAGTTGTCCCTGTTGTTGATGTCATCATAAATTTTCCAGGAGCGTCTCCTTCGGAGGTGGAAAACCTCATCACGATTAATCTCGAACGAAAGCTCTGGGAAATAGATGGCGTGGAGTACATCTATTCTTCTTCTCATCCAGGCATGGCCATAGTAACCGCCCGCTTTTATGTCGGTGAAAATTTCGAAACCAGCGTCCTCAAGACCCACAACAAGATCATGTCATACATGGACATGGTCCCTCCAGGAGTTACTGGATGGGTTGTCCGGCCAGTGGATGTAAATGATGTTCCGATCGTAACCTTTTCGTTGTTTAGTTCCGTGTATTCAGATTATGAACTCCGTCGGGTCGCCGACGAGATTGTCCACCGGCTCCAGAGTATTCAGGATACGGGGAAAACCTTCGTTACAGGAGGGCGTAAGCGTCAGGTCCGGGTGCTGCTTCAACCGGAAAGCCTGGCAGCAAGAAAAGTGTCGCCGCTCAGCATTGAGAGAGCGCTCAAGGGAGCAAACGTCAACCTGAGGGCCGGTACAATCACGAGACTGAATACCGAGATTCTCGTTGATGCAGGACCTTTTCTAAGTTCCGTCGAAGAGGTAAAGGGCCTTGTTGTTGGGGTTGATAATGGCAAGCCCGTCTATATTCGAGATGTCGCGGAAGTACAAGACGGCCCTGAAGAGGCAGATACTTATACTCACCTGGTGTTCGGGCCTGGTGCTTCCATTGATCCTGACACTCGCAACCTGAGTGGCGTTGTTACTGGGTCACGATATAATCAAGTTACCATATCTGTAGCCAAGAGAAAGGGTACGAATGCGGTACAGGTGTCGGAGGGGCTCATTGCCAAAATAGAGGAACTGAAAAAATCGGTTATCCCATCCAACGTGAATGTTCTTGTCACACGAAATTATGGAAGAACTGCTGATGAGAAGGTCAGCGAGTTAGTCAAACATCTTGGTATTGCAGTCATTAGTATCATCGCTCTCCTGACATTCGTGCTCGGTTGGAGAGAAGCCATGATTGTGGCGCTGGCCGTTCCCATGACGCTGGCAGTAACGTTGCTGGCTAATCTCCTGGTCGGATATACCATTAATCGAGTCACTCTTTTCGCCCTAATACTTTCGTTGGGACTCCTTGTAGACGACCCTATTGTGGACGTGGAAAACATACACCGCCATTACAAATTGAAGACACATCCTCCGTTGGACGCGACTCTCCTGGCCGTAGACGAAATTCGTCCGCCTACAATACTGGCCACATTGGCCGTTATTGCTTCTTTTATACCACTCTTTTTCATCACTGGCATGATGGGGCCGTATATGCGG
>CAIXMD010000173.1 GCA_903920415.1 uncultured Desulfomonile sp. | reverse complement strand
TTCTACCTGCAAACCAGTAAGAAGTTCATGGCCTCGGAGACCAAGGGATCTTGCAACAGTCGATATAGCGCCGTCTGCTGCGATAATATATTTAGGCCGCAGGATCGTTTCCTCAGAGCCGCATTTTACGACCCAATTCTCATTTTCACGACGCAGCAGTCGGGTTGAACAGAAAACTGTAACACCCAGACCGGCAGCTTCACGACAGAGATCCCGGTCAAACCTCACGCGATCCACAAGGAAACCGATGGAGGGTATCGTGCTAGACACGTAAGTTTCCATCGTGTCCGGCCTGGCCGAGGAGCAGGTGGTGCCGAACTCTTGTTCTTGAGATGGGCTCGCCTGTTCCGTCAGTTCATGGGAACTCAAGATGCGAGTCTCCATAAGACTGACGCTCTGGATGATAGAAGCCTTGTCCAGTGCAAATTCAGAGAAAAGTCTTGCGGGGACAAACTCTCCGCAGTGGGGTTGTTCCCCTATGCGAGGTTTGGCATCGATCAGGACTGTCCTGACCTTTTCCTTGGCTGCTATTGCGGCTGCCCGTGAACCTGCGGGACCTGCTCCAACAACCAGTAAGTCAATTGGTTCTTCATGAAGATGCATTCAGAAGCCTGAGAGTTTTTTCTATCAGTTTTAAATTAAGTGAGGTCTTGTTATCAAACCGGCCCTTGTAAGCAGCACTGCCTTTGCCGAGATCATAACAGGTCGCGCAATCCAGGTTTACAAGAACTCCACGTGCTTGGACTCCCTCCATCTCCATTTGATGCTTTGAATAAAAGGCTTCACAACACGATCCCACGTAAATACCTTCACTATCTGCACATTTATTCTGCAAGACCTCCATGAGGTGGTCGAAACTCTGAATGGTGATCGGGTCCAAATCAAAGGAACGGGCAAGGGAAAAACATTCTCCGATCTCGCATCCGCCACATTCGTCACACCCTGGTATTCTACGAAGAGGGCAATCGAGATTCTTGGAACAGTAAGGCAAGAGGAGCCATTTAGGTTTGTGACGACGCAATTCGTGAGGGCGAATGTTCATTAAAAAAAGATCGTTTACCTCCGCCTGGGTGAAGTTTCCGGTGATTAGAGCCAGTCGCTCGCCGGCAGCAGCAACTGCTCCTGCAACCTTTTGGGTGTCAATCCCAAGAATTTTCCCCTCATAGCTGCGAAGAAATGACGACACCGCGGTTTGTAATGCAACTTTTTCAGCAGGCATGCCTACCAGTGCTGCTTCCAGATCATGTATAAGACGCACTGGAACTGCGAAAAAGTCACCTGAAATGAGAGCCTGCCTGACTCTCCTACCGCCAGGAGCAAGCCATAAATGCACCCTAAGGGTCCCAGCGTCTGTCTGGGTGATGGAACGAACCGGATCTCCTTCTGCTGAAGGACGGGACCGCGATGAAACCCAACCGGGGCTTTCAAAATACCCTATTTCATTTTTCAGGCGCCTTTCTTCCTCTTCAGTCAGGCTCCCATGCTCAAGGTGTATTCCAAGGCATGTTTCGAATTCGGCAGCCATGATAGACTTAATAGATGCCAAGGAAGGAGTGGGACGAACAAGGTCGGAAAGGAAACATATCCTTTCCATGAGGGATTCGATTTCGCGCTTCTTCAGCTTCTCAACAGGAACCCGGAGTGCCTTCAGAAAAAGCTCTACCTCGTTCTCGATCAGTACGGTCCCTTGAAACATGAAACCACCGGAAATGGTTACCCCTCCAGTGCCGGAAATTTTCCTCCCGTCCACTTCTATGTCATTTCGCGGCCTGAAGTTCGCCGTCACGCCTAAACGAGATACCCCGCCCGCCGCGATAGAACAAATAGTGTTGAGAATGTTTTCGTATGAACCGCGAAAAGGCTCGAGGCCGGGCATACCAAAAAGCTCCCAGCCGAGAGCTGATTCCTGAAACAGAATGCTTCCTCCCCCGGTCAGCCGCCGATTAATGTCTATTTTGTTCGCCCGGCAGTAATCAATGCGGATTTCCAAATCCACGTCCTGATGATAGCCCACCAGGGCCGCTGCGGGTTTGAATTGCAAGAAGCGAAGTGTAGGAGGGCTCCTGAGTTCAGCTACTTCATCCAGGATGATTTTGTCCAGCGCCATGTTGGCCGCAGCAGAGATGGGCCCTGTATCTAAGAGTCTAAAAGTATTCAATCCCATCACCATTAATTCAATCAGAAAACTTGAGCGCCATGATACGAGTATTTAATCGAAAATTACCAGTGCCCTTGAGATTCTTAGTAAAGCCATTCCGCCTGGTTTTCAGTAAGTAGACGTCACTATCATAAATGGGGCCTGAAAAAATATCTGTACCGTTTTCTGAGGCTCATAATCCTTTAGAGACCAAGCTAGTCCTCAGCCTGTAAAAATCTTCCGCCTGGAAGCTGCATGTATGGGGCCGTCCAGTAATCCCAAAGCAGCTTCCCTCATGGCTTCCGACAGAGTTGGATGAGGATGGATCGTGTCGGCAATATCCGATGCAGACAAGCCTTTTCTAATCGCAAGGGCTGCTTCCCCGATAAGTTCAGATACATGGGGTCCCATGAAGTGGGCGCCGATAAGCCTTCCAGTACCAGTATCCTCAATGAGTTTTATCAGACCACGGGGTTCTCCTACGGCCTGAGCCTTACCGCTGGAGGATAATGAGAAAGAGCTGGTGCGGAAGGGCCGCCCGGATTCCTTCGCCTGTTCTTCTGTAAGGCCGGCCCAGGCTATTTGGGGAGTCGTAAAAATGCAACCGGGAACGACTTCATCTTCGCAGGGCCTATTATGGCCGTATATATTCTCAGCGACGATTTCTCCATGATATGATGCAACGTGAGCGAGCATCTTTCTACCTAAAACGTCACCCACTGCGTAAACCCCATTCACCGAGGTCTGCAGAAATTGATCCACTTCTATGGCCCCGTTGTTTAAACGGACGCCCAACTCCAGAATTCCTGATCCCTCAAGGTTGGGACGGCGGCCAGTGGCGATCAAGATGAGATCCGCTGTTGCAACCTTTTCTTTTGATCCTTTTTCGTAAGGCACTTTCAGACCGGTTTGCGATCTCTCTATGCCTTTTACCTGGACGCCGACTTCAGTGGTAATTCCTCGTGAAGACAGTAAACTGGAGTACCTTCGAGCGATCTCTTGGTCAACCTCGTTCAGAATTCGGTCAAGGGCCTCGAGGATAGTAACCTGACTGCCCAGCGAGGAAAATATTGCAGCAAACTCCTGACCGATTACTCCACCTCCGATTATGACCAACTTGCCAGGTACTTTTTCCAGTTCAAGAATCTGCCGGGTGGTCAGGACGCCAGGCAAATCAGCTCCGATGATGTGTGGAATCCAGGAACGGGAGCCTGTCGCAATCACTATATTTGCTGACCTAACAATTCTTCCCGTATCGGTAATCAATATTCCTGGTTCAAGAATCTTCGCGGATCCGTTGATTAAGGTGACTCCCGAGCTGGTAAGGAGCTTTTCGAGGTTAGATACGAGCTTACTGACCACATCGGCTTTCCTTTTCATAATAACGTTAAAATTTATTACAGGCTTCCTGTCCAGGAGCCCCTCTCGTGCACCTCGGATGGCCCATTGAAGACCCTCTACGTCTGAGAGCAGGGCCTTCGTGGGAATACACCCCCTGTTGAGGCACGTGCCTCCCAGTTGTTCCTTTTCCACGAGGAGGACGCTAAGTCCTAGTTGCCTGCCCCGAAGGGCGGCCACATATCCGCCGGGACCACCTCCCAAAACTGCCATGTCATAGTTTTCAGCCATCTCTGTCAGCTATGCTGTACGCTCATGAATATCCAAAAAACCGGGTTGAAGGCGAATTGGTATTTTGATCTTTCTCCGTGTCTGAGATACTCTTGATCTATCACATGGGCACCCAAACCGCTTACACAATTCGCTGAAAATCGATCAATTTTTAGAGGTGCCCTTGAC
>CAIXMD010000172.1 GCA_903920415.1 uncultured Desulfomonile sp. | reverse complement strand
TTTCGCAGGAATGACGAAAAGGGACTTTTGCAAGAGGCTCTGTTGTTTTTTAATAAACTCCAACACCACCTTGGTCTTATAGTAGTCATCGCCTACTCCTCCTTAACAAGAAAGTCGTTGTTGAGCACTTTGAAGCTAAGAACCTTGTCATCCAGAATCTTGGATGTTACAGAGAAGATAGTCCTCACGACGATACCCTCCCTGTCGTTCTGTGTGCCTTCATATTTACCTTGTGCCATCTCTAGTAAATCCTGGATAGTGTGGTCGAATATCATTTGGTGAGATATCGGCACATGTCTCAGTCCGGCTAACTCACAGTATTCCTGAAGGTTGTAAATACTGGAGTAGAGCTTATAGTCAGGGATACAGACATTGAATATGAACCAGTCAACTTCTTTTAATCCTAGTCTATTCTTCTGGATTCCGGGTCCGCAAAGTTCCCCTTGAATTACTATGCCCAACCCATGAATCTTCTCACATAATGCCGGAAGCACTTCCCTTAGATTGTACCTATTTACCACCTGCCAATAGGAATTAGTTTCTGATTCTCTCAAGTCAAGGTTCCTGCTACACACGCCGAACTTACCTTCATACCAATACACGGACATGCTGGTTCCATCAAGTTTAGTGGACACATAAACTTCAAACCAACGCATATCATCTAACAATTCTGGGAATGCTTGTATTCTCACCTCGTCTGTTTTAGGAACGAACCACGGTCTTACGCCTAGAGCTTCCCCAGCTAACTCTACAGGTAGCGGCGGTTCGTACTTTGTGATATTCAATAATTCAGTGACGTCATCCCCTACGTTGCCTACAATATCGAGGTCTTGTAGGGGAAAAACTATGCCTTGCGCTATCTGTCCCCTCATACGCTTAGTCCTGATCCTGAATTTATCAGGTCGTAGGAACTCGAATTCAGGTCGCTCCGGAACTATAGCATCCGGCTCTATGTAGACACAGAGGTCTCCTACCTTTAGGGTACCCCTCCGTGCGACTGTCTCCCAGCCCAGTACTGTGACCTTTTCGATACGGTCAGCGCTCGGTATCGGGCTTACATCCTTTACGACTTGAACACTAGCGAGTTTTCTCATTTATCCTCCCTTTCTCCGATTTGGTTTGTTAATTGTTGGACAGTGGCGCCTTGTGTATCGGTGCGGTGGTCATCGTAGATTATTATACATCAAACCTGAAGAGCCGGAGATATAATAGTCGCAGAGGTGGCTAAAATGGCAATTGTGGAGATTTTATCTTCCAATTTTCTCATAAAATTAAATACTCAATCGGCGTATTTATGGAGTGAATTGACGAATTATTGATAAATCTCCTTATAGTACTGTTTCTAGGTGCGCTCGGGGTTTCTTGTTCAAAACCGACGACCCACGAGATACGGATCAGTTGTCTCAAGCCCGATATTGCTCCAAAACGTGAACAATGCTCAACAGGGTTTGGTTCACGGGTGTGGGGATACCGTGCCCCTTGCCAAGCTCTACCACCTTTCCGGCAAAAACCTCGACCTCGGTCTTGCGGCCTGCCTCAATGTCCTGCAACATCGAGGTCTTGCCTTCGGGAGATAGGGATTTTAGAACGGCATACCATCCATCGAGATCCTGCTCCCCAATGTTCACACCAATGCGTTGTGCGAGCGCGATGACCTCACGCATCAGCGCTTCCGTCAATGCTTGCGCATCCGGCGATGATTGAAAGACTCCGTATGGCGCGAGCATCACTGCAGAGGCCTGATTCACCCCTACGTTGATCATGAACTTCCACCACAGCATACGTGTCATGTCGGTGGGTGTTTCAAATACGACTCCTGCCCGCTCAAATGCTGCCTGCACGCGTCGGACTCGTTCACTCTGATGGGAATTGTCAAGCTCACCAAAGAAGACTTTCCCGGGATTGGTATAGGTCACCGAGTTTCCCTCACGAACGGCATCTATTCCAACGGCAACTGCATAGAGCACTTTATCCATGCCGTAGACGGAACCAAGGTACTCTTCGCTGTCAAGCCCATTCATTACAGAGATAAGCGTCGTCTCACCATCGACCAGGTTTTTCAAATCGTTGATCGCTTCTGGAAGGTTGTAGTCTTTAAGAGCAACGATGATGAGATCGGCAGGCGTGGCGGCCTCATCAGGGTGAACGACCTGGATTGAATAGTGTTTCCCGTTGACCACCAAGCCTTCTGCTCGCAGTCGATCATAGCGTGGGTCCCGGGCGACCAATACTGTGGAGAACAAAGACGCATCGAAAAACCGGGAGGCGTAGACAGCCCCCATCGCTCCTGCTCCAAGGACAGCTACGTTATTGATTTCCTTCACTGACACCTCCAGGTCCAATTTACTTTCTTGTCGATTTATTTTTTCTACAATTTCAGGAAGACGCTAAGCTAGAGAGTTGATATCCTTGATGCTCCCTTTCTCTGCTAGTTGTTTCTTGAATCTTTGCATGAACACATACATGACCGGAGTGAAAAATACACCTAGCATGGTCACTCCGAGCATTCCAGCGCACACAGATGTTCCCACTGCCTTTCTGCCGGCCGCTCCGGCGCCGTCCGCAAAGACTAAGGGAAGGACCCCAACGATAAACGCGAAGGACGTCATAAGAATTGCCCTGAATCTAAGCTTAGCGCCCTCCACTGCTGCTTCCAAGACAGACATTCCCTCCGCCTGCTTTGCACGTGCAAATTCAACCACCAGAATGGCATTCTTTGCCGACAAACCTACCAGAAGAACCAACCCCACCTGGGTGTAAAGATTGTTGTCCATTCCTCGAACGGTAAGTCCAACGATAGCACCCAATATTGCCAGTGGAATGACAGCCACTACCGCTATCGGGTCCGTCCAGCTCTCATATTGTGCGGCCAGTATCATGACCACAACCAGCACAGCCAAAGCAAAAACCACAAATATGTGACCACTTGCAGTCTTTTCCTGATAAGCCATTCCGGTCCACTCATAGTTCGCTCCAGTTGGGAGTATTTCACCGGCCAGCTTTTCCATTGCCTCTAGTGCCTGACCGGAACTGACCCCAGGTGCGCTGTCCCCGAGCACACGGATGGCAGGAAACATGTTGTACCGATCGACCCGAAGGGGAGTCAGTGAGTAATCCACCTTGACAAGCGTGCCCAGCGGGAGCATTTCATTTTCCAGGTTTCTTACCTGAAGACTCTTGATATCATCGGGCCTAGCTCGGTACTTGCCCTCTGCCTGGACCATTACCTGCCACGTACGACCGAATTCGTTGAAATCGTTGACATAGGTTGACCCAAGATAAGCTTGAAGCGTGTCAAAAACCGACTGAAGAGGGACCCTAAGACTCAGGGTCTTGACCCGGTCTATATCAGCGAACAACGAAGGAACTCCGGCCCTGAAGGTCGTGGTAACATCTTTGAAATCAGGATCCGCATGAGCCTCACGAACCAATTCTTGGGCGGCTTCGTTCAATTTCCAAAGGCCAATGCCGATACGATCCTCCAGCCAGAGTTCGAATCCGCCGCTTTGACCAATCCCGTTTATTGGCGGTCGTGAAAAAGGAAACACCACCGCCTCTCGGATTTGAGAAAATTTGTGATTCAGATCAGCCATTATAACTTCTTTGCTGAGTCCCTTTTTCTCTCTTTCATCCCAAGGTTTCAGGGACACGAAACCCAAGCCCAAAGTTGGGCCTATACCGTCGAAGATAGAGTTTCCGGGAGTGACGGAATAGTTGCTGATTCCTTCTGTGGTTTGAATTATTCCCATCACCCTCTTCATCACTGCGTCTGTTCGCTGCAACGAAGCGCCGTCAGGGAGTTGAGCGTTGAGCATTATCAACCCGTCATCTTCCTGTGGCAGGAATCCTGTGGGCACTTTGGTGAAAGCAATATAAGTAATACCAAGCGCCGCAGCCCACACTGCCAACATGAGGGGAACGTGGCGGACAAGAGAGAAAATTATTGCCGTGTAATAGTCGGTAATCCTGGCAAATATGGTATCGAATCCTCGGAAAAAAACATTTTTCGGTCCTTGGCGTGGACGGAGCCATAGGGCACACTGGACAGGTTTGAGGGTCAGCGCGTTTATTGCGCTGAGTAGTGTGGTGACTGCAATGGTTAAGGAAAACTGTCGATAAAGTTGACCGGATATTCCTCCAAGAAATGATGCAGGTACGAACACGGCCATAAGCACCAGGGTGATTCCGATTATTGCACCTGTGATTTCGTTCATTGCCCGAATGGCCGCTTCTTTTCCAGAGAGGCCATGCTGAAGCATATTGCGGTCCACATTCTCAACTACTACGATAGCGTCATCCACTACTATCCCAATCGCCAGGATCAACCCGAACAGGGTAATCATGTTGATGGAAAAGCCCATGATATACATCAGGGCAAATGTTCCTATTATTGTTACAGGAATGGTGGTTACGGGAACCAGCGTGGCCCGCCAATCCCCGAGGAAAATTAACACTACTATGAAGACCAAAATGAAGGCCTCTACAAGGGTAATCACTACCTCACGAATTGAAGCCCGTACAAAATCCGAGGTCTGGTAAACTATCTTGTAATCAACCCCCTTAGGAAAATCTTTTTTCAACTCCTCCAACTTCCGGCGGACTTCATCAGCCACTTGGAGGGCGTTGGACCCGGGAGTCTGGTAAATGACCATGGTTGCCGATGGTTTGCCATTAAGGTACGACATCGTATCGTAACTTTTCCCTCCGAGTTCCACGGTTCCAACATCCTTCACTCGGACAATACTACCCGCTTGACCTGTCTTGACTATGATGTCTTGAAACTGGCTCACTTCAGTCAAACGTCCCAAAGTATCCACTGACAGGTCCAAGACCTGACCCGCAGGAGCAGGCTGCTGTCCGATACGGCCGGCGGCGACTTGGATATTCTGATTCTTAAGCGCATTTACCACGTCATTCGTGGTGAGACTGTTGTGCTGAAGCCTGTTGGGGTTGAGCCAAACCCGCATGCTGTAATCTTTGGACGGAAACAGGTTTATGTCACCAACACCATGGAGGCGGCTCAAAGGATCCTTGATGGTTGTTGTCACGTAATTAGTCAAGAACAGATCATCGTAAGATTCGTCCGGGGAATAGAGGCAAAGGACAGTTACAAATGACGTGGACGCTTTTTTCGTGTTCACTCCCTGGCGCTGGACATCAGTTGGCAACTGAGCCATCGCCCACTGGACTCGGTTCTGCACCAGCACAGTCGCCATGTCATTATCAGTTCCAAGTTCAAATGTGATCTTAAGGTTATAGGAGCCATCACGAGCGCAGGTGCTGTACATGTAAATCATGTTTTGCACGCCATTGACCTGCTGTTCAATGGGCGCCGCAACGGTGTCGGCAACCACCTGCGGGGAAGCTCCCGGGTATGAAGCGCTCACCTGGACCATGGGCGGCGTTATCTCAGGGAATTGCGAAATAGGCAGGGAGAATATGGCAACTCCCCCGGCTAACATTATGATCAAGGAAATTACAGAGGCAAAAACGGGCCGATTAATAAAAAAACGGCTGATCATGACATGGCCTCCGTTTACCTGTCTTGCATTTTCACCGAAGACTCCGAGTCGCTTTTCCGGGTCGCGACAGGCAGGAGTTCGGGGTTCACTTTCGATCCTGGGCGGGCTCGTTGTATTCCCTCAACGATAACCAGATCCGTTGATTTCAGGCCCTCTTCAACCACCCTCATTCCTTCAACATCCTGACCAATTTTTATACGCCTATGCTCAACAACGTTGTCGGAATTCGCCACCAGGACCGACCTTCCCCCCTGGTCGAATTGCACCGCAGCATCGGGTATCAGCAGTGACTTTTGCGTTCCCAAAGGTAGCCTGACACGTGCAAACATGCCGGCCAGAAGGAATCCGTCAGTGTTGGGAAAAACTCCACGTACTTGGATCGTTCCCGTGGCTGGATTCAACTTGGTGTCTACGAAGTCTACAAAACCTTTATGAGGGTACCCTGGTTCGTCAGCCAATCCTAAGTATGTAGGAATATTTTTTGATTTGATCGTACTATGGAGCGACGCCGCATGAGCCCTTCTAGCCGAAAGCAGATCTAATTCACTGAGGCTGAAGTAACAATATACATGTTCATCGTTGACCACCGTAGTGAGAAGCGTCTTTTCCGTAGCTCCAACCAGGTTGCCGACGTCCACGAGGTTCCTGCTCACCCGACCGTCAATGGGTGATACGACCTGGGTATACTCCAGGTCAAGTTTGGCCTTGTCCAAGGCAGCCTGGGCTAAATCTACATCGGCCTTAGAAACCCCGCTCTTGGAAATGGCCTCTTGCATTCTGAGCCAGCTCATAGCCTCTTTGGCTTCCAGGGACTTCGCAAGATCTTCGTTTATTTTGGCCAGGTCGTATTGCGCCTTAGTTGCCTCCAACTTCGCTTTGGCCTCATCCACCTGTGCCTTGTATTGACGGGGATCGATCAAGAAAAGAATTTCACCAACCTTCACCTTGGCCTGTGGATCAAAGTTGATCTTTTCCAAGAAACCCGCCACTCTTGCCCTTATGTCCACATATTCCAACGCAGCCGTGTTACCCGTGTATTCCAGGTACTTAGTAATCTCCTGTTCAACCGGAAGCACTACCGTGACTTCGGGTATGCGGACTTGTTTCTTCGGGGCTTTTTCACAGGCGAAAAGGCAGACTAACAAAATTCCAGTGAGAATCTGAATGAGCGCCCACGAGCGGCTTTGCATGGCACCCTCCTGAGAGGCTCTATTCTGTTCTAAACATTGCCTGAGCAATGGTCTGGTTTCTTTGGACAACCCAAAGAGATTTCTAAGTGATAGACTGCCCAGATATTCTGTGAATGGTCACAGGGTAACACGTGTCCCCAGGATAGCATATTTATGAGGTCATGGGCCAAGTGTGTTGGAGGACTTAATTCAAAAAGCGAGGAATCGTCTTAAATTCAACCGCCATGACGCTAACCATCTAAGGCAGTGACATGACAAAAAATGTCGCTTTTGCAAAAAATTGGGTGGCTAAAAACTTAGATCAACAACATTATTGATCAAATGATGTAGACCGTGTGTGTCAATAAAGAGATCCCACCATTTTTTCTTTGATTTTGAAACTCCACTCTGTTACTAAATAAACTGAGGCTTTTGTGTACCACAGCATTCTGATTCTCTGCAAACATTTGATTAGACGGATATTCATATGCCACCAGTTTACTTGGACGGGATTCGATTGCAGGCAAACCACGTAAGACTCGTGATGAATATTATGGGTACCCTGAATGAAACCTGTGGAAACTGTGGTGGTTCAATGATTGAAGTCAAAGGAATTCTTATTCACTCTAGTGAAAGACCAACCATATTCCATACTTGGTGTGCAACTTGCGGGAGGTTCAATCGCCTCAGTCAGAACTTCCCCATGGGGTTGCTCCGAGTAGTTATTGGCAGGGTTGCTTCAGAACTGAGTTTAGCCAGCTGAGAGTCCTGGTCTACGACCTAAGCTAAATCTCTGCCGTACCTTCTTTCTTTCTACATTGTAGCTGAACACCTTTGGACAACAAGGGGTAAACAATGATAAAAATTCTCTTAGTTGACGATGAAAAAGATATTCGTAAACTGCTGGAGGAGACTTTGAAGAGAAAAGATTATGAGATTCTTCAAGCAGGAACTGGTGACGATGCCTTGGTGATTTCTATAAAAAAGAAACCGGACCTGATTCTTATGGACATCATGATGCCTGGAGCCCTTAGTGGAATAGAAGCTACGAGAAACTTGAAAGCTGATGTGAGGACCAAGCAATCGAAGGTCATTATTCTTACCTCTAGTAGTACTGCGTACGAAGAAGCAATGAATGCCGGAGCAGATGCCTATTTCTCAAAACCCTACAGTCCACTGGAACTGCTTCGAAAAATTGATGAACTCGTGGGTCAAATTTACCTTGAGCGAGATGAAGAAGTGAGATTAAGTTCAAGTCATCTCCGTGGACTTCAGTCTGCTCGAACGGAGAATGCTCCAAACTGAAACACAGATCCGACTAAAACAAGATGACGGATCCTGCCGGGGTTCTTCTTTCGGCTTCAAGTGGTATACTATTGCTCCGCCTCACCGGTAAAATTTTTCTCCGGCCTTGACAATAGAAAAATCTTAGTCGTCGATGACAATGAAGTTTTAGCAGTTCTTAAAATTTTTGCCGATTGGCGGCACTTACTGGAGGCCACATCTTTCCCGGTAATCCCCGCACCTTTCTTTGTCATTCCGTAATCCAGAGGAATAGTAGCCAATATCCAACTTGTTCAAACCGATAAGAGTTTTCGCAATCACTCTAATATTTTCAAACTCGACTTCGGGCAATGTGAGTAATTTTATATTGAGGAAGTCCTTCTCAAATTCCAGAAGTTGAGAAATCCTGGCTCAGTACCAGCTAAGTTCTCCGCGGCAACTGTGCCTCAGCCTTTCAAGAGTTCCGTGAGCAGCTTGCCGGCCAGCCCCTTCTCCCGTATTTTCCTGAGCAGCAGTTCCTGAACTTCTTTATCTTCGCCCAGTTCTGCCATAAGGTTGTCAGGTTCCACCTCATGGAATGCTTGCTTAATGGTAGGCTCTTCTATGGGGAGGGGTACAGAGCAGATCTTCTGGATCAGGTGCAACAGGGTCTCCTCGTTTTGCTTGTCCTCCTGGATGCTCGCCCCAGTGCGGCGTGCCTGGGAGAGGAGGACATCACGGCAGGTCTGGATAAAGACAGAATCCTCGGCATAGGCGTGCCCACTTCGCACCCGAAGGATCCTGGAGATCAGGATGGCCGGCCGGATGCTGGCGCTGCTGGTCTTGAGCCCGGCCTCGCGGAAGGCCCGGACCAGGGTGATGATCCTCGCGACCTCGGCCAGAGGCAGTCCGGAGCGTTCC
>CAIXMD010000171.1 GCA_903920415.1 uncultured Desulfomonile sp. | reverse complement strand
TCCACAGGAAGACCGGCCATCTGTTCCGTGTCAATCACGGTCTGAATCTGTGTTCCAGGGTTCGTGGAATATTCGAGAGTCCAGTCGTTTCCCGGGCCGCTGCCCGTGTTGTTAACGCTGGCAAAAACGTCGGTATGACTATAGACGGATATGACCTCCACGAGTCCCTGCCCGTAAACATCTCCAGCCAGGGAGCATCCGTACAATTGAATCTGCCCATGCTCGGCAAAATTTCTGCCCAGCATTTCTATTTGTGGACGGTATGCCTGGACATTGGCCAAGTCAATCCGGTCTGTCCCGATCATAAGAACACCCTTTTCAGAGTGCGCCAGTAAAGCAAGTGAGCCGATCTTTCGGCCTTGACTGTCCTGCAGGTCGGTAAGTTTCCGGTTGACGGTTTCCAGGTTGTCTTCGTGGCCGTTATAAACGATAAGGTGGGCATCTTCCGAGACGGCTCTCTTTATTCCTTCCAGGCCGGATATTGAATCGGAAACCAGCACAACGTCGAGGTCCTTCTTGTGCGAGTTTGTCTCGGCCACCAAGCCGGTGCCTGGAAGCCGACCCAGTGAACCATGTTCTGCACGAACGGCATCCATGGCTAAATTCTGTCTGTAATCGATATGTTGAATGGAGTCATCGTGAAGCGTGGGATCAAATGAAGCATCCAGGACGATGCGCCTCTCCAGCTCCTGAAGGAATAACGCGGGCTTGTAAACCTTGAATTGTTTTTTTCTAAAAAATATCATTACTGTTATTAGAATATTTTCAACAACAAAAAGTATTCATCAATATTATAATAAAGTTACACAATTTATTCAAGTTAATTATAGATATTCTGTAAAATAAGTTGATTTATAATGATATTTTTTGATAAATTTTGAGTTCCGGTAATCCTTTTCCCCAGGGCTATGGACATGAATTCGCCTTTGGCTTAAATTAATTTTGTGGACACAAGAAACCTATTCCAATCTGGAGGTTAGTTATGTGTACGGACGGAATCAGCCATCGGGTAATGAGCGATGCAACAATCCAGGAGATGATGTCGAACCCGATAATGGATCTGGTTCACAAGCAGGTGGTCATGATCTTATATTCGCTTGAAGCTGACAAGCGTCTTCAGGAATACAAACAGTGGCTCCCCATTTATCTTTCACAGGATTGGACCGAATGTTCGGCTATCATTGGGACAATAGAGCGAGCGGGGCTATTGAACCGGAGTGGAGATAGTATCGCATTAATCCATAAGATAGAGGCCGATGATTCTGACGTAGCCTGTGCGTGTCATTCATAAGACCACCAATGCTCAAAAACAGCTTTTGGGATTGGCAGTGCCGTGTCGTGAATAGGTTCCGGTACAGCCTTATCGTCTCGAACCACGGAAGTTCAGCTACTTGGTTTCGAGAAAAAGCGCTCAATTTTATTGACATATTTTGTCCTCATTTGCCCGTGGGCATTGTTGAATACGAGGAGGCCCGAAATTAGGAAAAGACCCTGGATAGTCAATATCGTGCTCTTCGTCGTCACTGCTTTTACGACGACATTGGTCGGCGCACTCTACGCAAACGACACATTTGATTCGTGGATTTTATTTTTCTTGCGCGGTTGGGTCTTCTCTGTGCCGCTCATGTCTGTCCTCGTAGTGCACGAGATGGGGCACTATTTGACGGCGAGGCGTCGATTGCTGGATGTTACCCCTCCGTATTTTATCCCTGCCATACCTCCTCTGGGAACATTTGGAGCGTTTATCAAAATTCGTTCACCGATCCCCGACAAGAAAGTACTCATCGAAGTAGGGGCGTGGGGACCTATTGCAGGGGCGATAGTGGCAATACCCCTCCTCATGGTCGGCCTTTTTCTATCCGAAATCAGGCCTGCTACAGGGACTTCGGAAGGATTTGCCCTGGGCTCTTCCATCATACTTGAACTGCTTTGTCTCATAAGGTTCGGGCAGTTTTCCTTCAATGCAGAAATATTGCTGCATCCCACGGCCATGGCTGCCTGGTTTGGCTTGTTTGTTACTGCTATGAATCTCTTACCCATAGGACAGCTCGACGGAGGACACGTGATTTATGCACTTTTCGGTAGGAGTCGGGCCTGGTTAATAAGCCTGGTTGTACTCGGCTGTCTTATTCCCCTCGGGATTTTTTTGTGGCCGGGGTGGCTTGTATTCGGACTGCTCTCTGTTATCCTCGGTTTGAAGCATCCGCCTCCCCTGAATCCTGACGTTCCTCTGGATAGAGGCGGCCGGGTCCTGGGTTGGGCTGCAATCCTGTTGTTCATTTTGAGTTTCATACCGGTACCCATCAGTACCATTGAGTAGATCTCTATCAACAGATGCCACTTACGTGACCCGACGGGATCCGGGAATCATTGATAACTCTTGCAGGAAATGAGTTCGATGGATTACGAGGAGTACATTACCAGCATATCTTTTCGCTTCGTAAAGCCCCATTTTAGAATACCCATCCCGGAAGAGTATTATGATGACAGGTTGGCCAAGCTATTGAAGTCAGGCTCTCCTGGATGGTTGGAGAAAATCGGTGTCCAACTGGAATTTATTAACACAGCCCTCCCAGAGGGCGATTCAGCCCTAAAGAATAGCCTGAGAGATGTTTGCCGTATACCCAAGATGTCCACATTGGCCATTGGAGCCATGATCAATCGCGCTGTTTCTGATATGTCACAAACCGAGATGTTCGTGAATGTGGGAGTTTGGCATGGTTTCACTTTCCTCTGTGGAATGGTCAATAATCCCACCAAAATTTGTGTCGGAGTGGATAATTTCTCGGAATTCGGGGCTCCGCGTGATCTTTTTCTGGCGAGGTACAACGACTATAAGGGCCCCAATCACTATTTCTATGAAATGGATTATACGGAATATTTTTCTACCGTGCATGGAGGATCCATCGGATTCTACATATATGACGGTGGGCACGACTATGAAAACCAACTCAAAGGGTTGCAGATAGCCGAGCCGTTCTTCTCGGAAAACTGCATAATCTTGGTTGACGATACCAACTGGGACGCCCCTCGGAGGGCCACGCTGGATTTTATTTCCAACAGTTCCAGTACGTATCGAATTCTCCTGGATGCGAAGACCAACTACAACTGCCATCCCACTTTGTGGAACGGAGTCTTGATTTTTCAGAGGTCTCCCGTCGCTGGGGACCGCAAGGCCTGACAAGGCTGCGGGAAGTCACTGAGAAAATTTTCCACTATGGTATCTGTCAAAATGAGAAATGGTATTCATGGGATAATCAATTTGTACGATTTCTCTTGATTCCTTGGAACTAAACGATTAAACGTGAATCATTAATTTGACGGAATCAGGAAGGAGGATGCTCATAGCCCCTTTTTCTTGGTCTGTTAAGAAGTCCGCCTGAAGGTATGTCCCCCTGGATAATTTTTGACCGGATTAAAGAGACGAGATTGCTGGAGATTAGTTCAAAGACATAGTTTTACCCCCAGTTCAATTCCTGGAACGTGTCGGGCGTAATAGTGTCGTAGGTTCTCTTTTTCCTTTGTAGGTATTTATCAATAATCCGCATGAATGAGTGTAATTTCACCGAATGCTCAGCGGTGAAAATTGAACAGGATGAGAGGCGGAATCCTAACTAGAAATGAATCCGAGCCATGGAGAATCTCATGCCCAAAAAGCCTCCCAGACGTGAACCAATCATAGTGTATAAGAGGGAAGACAAAGGTCTTCAACCTTTTCTTCCAAATAGCAGGGGCTTTAGATTCGGAACACCCCCGCAGTCCCAGGATAAAGTTAAGAAACCAAAAGAGGCCAAGCCAGTTACCCCTGAGAAAATAAGTCTCTATAGCAAGAACCTTGCGGAAATAGAGGCCTTACCCTCTCCTGAAAAGGAGATTGCAATGGCCTGTTATTACATATGTTTTCTAGTGCATGAAACAAAAACCAGCGCTGATCTGTTCCCTTTCAAACACAACGCGCTCGAGAAAATATTTAAAAGTGGCCATAGCTGTCTGACGGTCAACTATGTGCGTCGTGGGGATAAGGAAATCTATCATCTGTCAGCGGAAGCTAAGAAAAATTGGGAAGAAGAAGCCGGTGGGAACAAACATCATGTGCGGATGTACCTGACTCCCAAGTGTAAAGTGGAGTATGAAGAAGGTTACTTCGATCTCTATCATTTTCATATCGTGCTCGAACCATTCAGGTTTTCTTTTTATCTCCCCATTCACCAGGCCCCGTGGCTGGATAAGAGAAGACTTTCGAAGCGTCGCTTTCACTATCCCCAGACTGTTGAATATGGACTAGCCTCCGGTAAGTTGATAACCACATCGCGGAAAGCCAGCATGGTGCCGTTGGAAAAGATCAAGGAAGAGCTGAAAAAACTGATGGATCTCGATATCGACAAGAAGAAGTGAGGTCATACGATTTTGCCTTCATGGAAGCAGCATGTCTATCGGTCTCGCGAGGCAGTTTCACTATTATTCCAGTAAGGCAGGCGGCATGCCTCCTCCAGTACGAACGGGAAGACCTGACTTCGCTTTGATTGTCCTTCGGCAAACGTTGTCCAGCCGGATTACTTATTCATTGCAAAAGGATTTATCTGCATCCACTTGTTGTCAAAGTGCATGCGTAGTGTGGTGTGAGCACGGGACGTGCATCAGAAAACACCGCATTCGCGGGAAATTATAGTTTGAAGAATTTCTGAAGTCCCTCCGCCAAAAAGCAAGAATCTACAGTCCCTATAGAATCGTTGAACGTCATATTCCATTGAATAACTGTAAGCCCCGAAAATTCGCGTGGCCTCATCGGTCGCCCGACATGCGACTTCGGATGCGAAATATTTAGCCATGGACGCCTCTTTGAGGGCCCGTTCACCAGAATCGATCATTTCGGTGGTCTTATATGTCATAAGGTGAGAGGCCCAGATCTCGGTGGCCATGTTGGCTATTTTTTGCTGAATGAGTTGATAGCTTGCTATTTTTTTCCCGAACTGTGCTCGCTCAAGTGTGTAGCGTTTGGAATGATCGAATGCTGCACGTGCCAATCCAAGCGAAAGGGCTGCTGTCATTGCCCTGATAACTGAGAGTATGCGCAAGAGGTTGCTTAGACCCTGCCCCTCATTGCCCAATCGGTTCTCCAGTGGAACACGCACATCTGAGAAGGCCAGTTCAGATATTTCCGTCGCACGAGTACCAAGTTTTTGAAATTTTTTAGATACATAAAGCCCGGGGGTACCGCGCTCAATGAGAAAAAAGTTCATTCCCCTTAATTTTTTGGCCTTATCCGTCTGGCAGAGGACAGTGAAGAAATCCGCTACAGGCGCATTGGTGATCCAGGTCTTGGAACCATTGATGACCCATGATTCTCCATCCTGTATCGCGGTAGTTTTAATTCCGCCCAGGTCGGTAGCCGCGTCTGCCTCTGTCAATGCAAAGGATGCAACTTTTTCACCCCTGATGGCTGGTTTTAGAAGACGCTCGTGTTGTTCTGCCGTCCCATATTGGAAAAGAAAATTCGTACCCATCAAGCACTGCATTGCGGTAAATGCGGCTACGCTCATGGAACCGCGAGCCAACTCCTCTACCATGATGCAGAATTGGGTCGTGTTTCCGCTGGCTCCTCCAACCGAACGAGGGTAACGTATGCCGTAAGCACCTGTTTTAGCTATTTTCTCGAACATCCAACGAGGGAACTTCTCCTCCTCATCCATCTCACGGGCTACTGGAATTATTTCTTCATCGGTGAACCTGGCAAAGGTCTTCCGGAGAAGTTCTTCGGGCTTAGGTTTGGGAATAGCGCTCACTATTTTCCTCACGATACGATTGGTTTACTGCTCTTTGACCGCGCGGCTAAGAGCGGGCAGTATTTCGAAAAGATCCCCCACAATAGCGAAGTCGGCTATCTCAAAGATGGGCGCGTCTGGATTCTTGTTAATGGCCACGATATACCGAGACCCTTCCATACCTGCCTTGTGCTGGACTGCTCCGGAAATACCGCACGCGAAATATACCTCGGGCCTGACACTTTGACCGGTCTGGCCCACCTGCTGTTCCTGGCCGAGAAAACCTTCTTCCACCACGACTCGTGTGCAGGCCATCTGACCTCCGACAGTCTCTGAGAATTCCCGCAAAACTGAAATTCCCCGCTCGGAACATACAGGCCTTCCACCTGCGACTATTATCTTGGCAGATGCGAGGTTAACGCCTTTTTCCTCGCGGAGAACACACTCAAGAACCTTCGTGAACTCCATACATTCGGCCATATTGATCTGTTCGAAGTAAATATTGCCGGTACGCGTGGGATCAGGGTCCAGGGGTTTCATGATTCCAGGTCGAACAGTGGCCATTTGCGGCCTGGAAAATCTTGTGACGATCGTAGCCATGATGTTTCCACCAAAAGCCGGCCTCGTCTGCAAAAGGATTTTTTCTTCAGGATCTATCGACAACCTGGTGCAGTCGGCTGTTAAACCGAGCCCCATTCTGCGTGCCACGCGAGGTGCCAAGTCTCTTCCCAGATGTGTGGCAGCTATAAGTATGATGCCGGGTCTATATTTACGGATCAATTCCGAGACCACGTGGGCATAAGTGCAAGTCTGATAATAAGCCAGCGCGCTATGTTCCACCAAAACGCAGCGGTCGGCTCCGTGTTGGATCAATTGTTGAGCGTTTTCTCCGAGGTCTGTACCTGCCACTGCGACTGTTACGTTTTCACCTAAGTCATCTGCAAGAGACCGGGCGCAACCCAATAGCTCAAAAGCAGATCTGTGCAACACTCCGTCGTGCTGTTCAGCGAAAACCCACACATCACGGTAAGCGCTAAAATCCGGCACTTCTCGAACAGGGATTTCACCGCTCAATGCTTCAAATTTGCAGGATTCCAAGCATGCGCCGCAAAGAGTGCAACGATCTTCAATCCACCGGGCTTTCTTATCTTCAAGTTCAAGGGCCTGGTACGGGCAGGAACGGGTACATTTCCCGCACCCGTTGCATTTGTCGATTTCGATACGGATAGCCATATCATTCTCCAAGGTGGATGTTCCTCTCCCGAAAAGCCTCTATCAGGCGGGATGCTACTGAAGTGGGAGGACCTTCGAGATACTGAGTATCTCGGGCTTCCTTGGGCGTGAATGTTCGCACGACCTGAGTGAGAGAACCCGGCAGCCCAACCATATGGGCTTTAGCTCCAATATCCGCGGCGTTCCATATCTCCACGGGTGTACGCTCCGAGGTTGCCTGAAGGATACCTGCCACCGTTGGGTAGCGCGGTTGATTAAGCGCTGCAATACAAGTAGCCAGAAGCGGCAAAGGAGATTCTATATGTTCGCATCCCTGTTCTATGATCCGATCAGCGACGACCCTGCCTTGGTGAATTTCCAATTTAGTTACGTAGGTAAGTTGAGGGATTCCAAGGTATTCGGCAACCTGAGGGCCAATCTGGGCAGTGTCACCATCCACCGCTTGTCGTCCGGCAAGAATCAGGTCGAAATCTCCAATATGTTTGATCGCAAGGCCAAGGGTACTTGACGTAGCCCAAGTGTCTGCGCCTGAAAAAGCTCTATCCGTAAGAAGAATACCACGGTCTGCTCCCATTGCCAATGCTTCACACACGACCTCCATCGATTGCGGGGGGCCCATGGACAGGACCGTGATAGTTGCCCCAACATCGTCTTTGATCTGTAAGGCTGCTTCCAGAGCGTGGCGATCTTCCGGATTAATTATGCTTTCAACACCTTCCCTGATGAGGTTCCCGGTTTTCGGATCAAGCCGTACCTCACTGGTGTTCGGTACCTGTTTGACCAGAACGATAATGTGCATAATAATCTCCATTATAAATTTGACACGACATATACAAAAATAGCTTTGGGCGTACTGACCTGTCAAGCTCAACTTGACCAGAACTACTCGTAGAAAATTTCTGGAGAATTAATTCATGACAAATCATTCATCTGAAGCGCCTTCCCACGGACAGTGGATTCGTATTGATTCGGACCTGGGACTGGACGTACCAGATAACCCCATCATAGGATTCATCGAGGGTGACGGTGTAGGTCCTGATATCTGGGCTGCGGCTCGTCCGGTGTTCGACTCGGCTGTTAAGACCGTTTCACGTGGGGCAAGGGAAATAGCCTGGTGGGAGATTCCAGCCGGTGAAAAATCCTTTCGCGACACCGAAGAATATTTACCGGCTAGCTCGCTCCAGGCCATCAATAAGGCTCTGGTCGTTATTAAGGGCCCGCTCACAACTCCCGTGGGAGGAGGATTCCGGAGTTTGAACGTGACATTGCGAAAAGAGCTTGACCTGTACGCGTGCATCCGTCCCATCAGGTACTTACCGGGAACGCCATCTCCGGTAGTTCGACCGGAGCTAGTAGATATGGTGATATTTCGGGAGAACACCGAAGACGTGTATGCAGGTATCGAGTGGAAGTCCGGCAGTGATGATGCTGCTAGAGTGATAAGATTTCTTAGAGACGAAATGGGAGTAACAGTCGATCCCTTTTCAGGGATCGGGATTAAGCCGATGAGCCCTGGCGCCACAAAAAGGCTTGTCCGTCGTTCGATCCGATTTGCTGTTGAAAATGGGAAAAAGAAAGTCACCATGGTCCATAAAGGGAACATAATGAAGTTCACGGAGGGGGCATTCCGGGACTGGGGATACGAACTGGCAAGGGAAGAATTCCCCGACGCGGTTATATCTGAGGAGCATCTGTGGACACATCATGGGGGGGTGATTCCAGACGGAAAGATCCTGCTTAATGATAGGATTGCGGATGCTATGTTCCAGCAGGTCCTACTAAGGCCCAGTGAATATGAAGTCCTGGCAATGCCGAATCTCAATGGAGACTACCTGTCGGACGCACTGGCGGCTCAGGTAGGGGGCTTAGGCATGGCTCCCGGAGCAAATGTCGGCGACCGATGCGCAGTTTTCGAAGCCACGCACGGAAGCGCTCCAAAATATGCCGGACTGGACAAGGTTAACCCTTCGTCAATGCTCCTTTCAGGCGCGATGATGCTGAGGCATATGGGATGGAACGATGCTGCGGACTTGATAGTTTCTGCTGTGTCCTCTACCATTCAGTCCGGGACTGTAACGTACGATCTTGCCCGGCTTATGCCTGGGGCGCGAGAAGTTTCCTGCTCAGGTTTCGCAAGGGCAGTAATAGAACGCATGAACTTGATATTAACCTATTGATACATAAAGGTGCCTCATGATCATCACTCGAACTCCTCTCCGTGTAAGCTTTTGTGGCGGAGGGACTGATTTGCCTTCCTATTATCAGAAGGAACAAGGAGAAGTGGTAAGCTCTGCCCTGGACAAATATGTTTACATCACGATCAATCGCCTGAGTCCCTACTTTGAGAATCGCATCCTTTTGAAATATTCTCAGTCAGAACTGGTGAATTCTGTGGATGAAATTCATCATCCGATAATACGCGAGGCCATGAAGTTGACAGGGGTTGTGGACAGCGTGGAAATTGCATCCATGGCGGACATACCGGCAGGGACCGGTCTTGGGTCTTCCAGCACTTATGCGGTAGGCCTTCTGCATGCCTTACATGCATTCAAGGGCGAATATGTTTCGGGTCGACAGCTCGCCCATGAGGCATGCCAAATAGAGATAGAAAGACTCGGAGACCCTATCGGGAAGCAGGACCAGTATATCGCGGCGTATGGAGGCATGTGCCGCATTCGGTTTAACCCTGACGAGTCTGTTTTCGTAGATCCGGTTATCTGCTCCCCTCACACACGGAAAGCTCTTCAGGACAACTTGCTGATATTTTATACGGGCATTACTCGTCGTGCAGGCGACATACTGCAAATTCAGAAAGCAACCACGGATCAAAAAATGGATGTTCTGACTCGCATGAAAGACCTCTGCGGCCAGATCCTTGAAGTACTTCAAGACGGGCGTTCTCTTCACAGATTCGGAGAAATACTCCATGAGGCCTGGTTGAATAAACGCACCCTCGTCAGAGAGATCAGCAACGATTCCATAAACGACTATTATGAAAAAGCCTTGGAGGCCGGGGCGATAGGTGGCAAGCTATTGGGCGCAGGCGGAGGAGGATTTTTGTTATTTTATGTCGAACCGCAGAATCAGTCTCGAGTCAGAAAAGCTCTCATGCGACTCCAAGAGCTTCCATTCCGTTTTGAACAGCAGGGCAGCAAAGTTATTTACATATCCGATGACGTTTGAAGCAGATTTTGCTCAAATCAGTTAAGTTAATTATACCATTGACTGATCCGGCTTTATCGAGCCAAATCCTGACTTAAGCCATATCCACCCACTCAGGAATCTTTTCTCCCACAAGGAAGACTTCGATTTTTTCCGGAGATTCCAAGAATTGCTCCATCTTTTTGGAAAAATCTTTCCTCTTCTGGTTCCCCTGCCATTCGTCCCAGCGTTTTTCACTGACCCAGGTACTTATTACCAGAAATTTGTTGTTGTCTTTCCGGCTCATAAGGGTTTCGCCCGATATGTAGCCGTTTCGAACTGTGGCCATGGATCTCAGTTCCATGAGAAGCTTGTGCGCCTCGTTGAACTTGCCTGTCTTGAACTTTCTGGTGATTAATACCTTTACGGCCATGGGCTTCTCCCTTCTTTTTCCTGCTTCCTGCAAGGACTAACTCACGCCAATTTTAATTATTGTATTCTTAACTCGTGGAGAAGGCAAGAAATGGCTCTAGTCAAGAATGGCTGCACTCTTTCCCGATAAAATTCGTAGGAGAATGCTGCGAACCCTTATCAAGGTATGAGAACTTTCCCTGATTACCGGTGCACGCTCAGAGTCCTGAGACCAATCCTCCGTTCTTTGGAAACTATGGGCCGGTATCTCAGGTACTGAGCCTGAACTGGTTCGGACCCGTAAAATTCGTACCCGGGCCACCAAGAAAATTTGTCCAAGCTTTTATCGGAACCTCGCACCCACTCATTCCACGTCTCACCATCAGTGGAAACATCCACAACCCATTCCGAGGGAACGGATGAGTCGTCTTCCCAAATAACCCTCAATCGGCTCAAAGGAAAGGTTCTGTCGAAGCCCAATACTACTTCCAGTTTCTCGTCGGTCGCCACTGTCCGCGAAGAATACGCCACAGGGCCCGGATAGCCTGCCAGCATTTTCTGGGGTCCTTTTTCTGGATTATCTGGAGGAGGCGCATAAACAACTTTTGCAGTTAGTGCGGGGTCCCAGAAAAAACTATCTTTGCTCTCCACCTTGTCCCCTTCGGAGAGCGGCATCTTGAAGAAATGCTCTTTGATGAGATTGGCCATTTCCTTTGCGATCAGGTAATTGGCTCCGGCAGTCAGGTGGCACCAATCAGAAAAGACCCATTCCGCGGTGTCGTCAAAATAACCCGTAAAATCCATGAGCGTATATCTATTCTGGGCGTTTTCCCGGATTCGTTGAACAATGAAGCTGTAAGTCCAATCGGTGGGAAGATCAAAGTACTGCTTGTGCTCTTCGAGCGCCTCAACTTTTTTCTCGATCTCATGGCGTGGTTTCTTGCTCAGGTAGAGCATGGGCTGCAGAGCAATTATGTGGGGCACTCCGTCATTTTCGAGAACCGTGTGGTAGTCATCGACTACCCGCACTACCGCGTTCACATTATCGGCAACCATTTGGGATCTCTGCTCCTTTGTCATGCCCAAGACCGCTCCCTCCGGTTC
>CAIXMD010000170.1 GCA_903920415.1 uncultured Desulfomonile sp. | reverse complement strand
TCTTCAGGCCCCTTATAGAAGCCACACTCGCCCAGGATGTAAACATCTCGTCGGACCGGCTCCACCTGGTGAGATGCAAGCTTTTCGAAAAAGACGGCAAAATGATGGCCCAGACGGCCGGGATCCAGAGTTCCGGCGCGTTGAGATCCATGGTCATGGCGGACGGCTTGATGATTTTAGCCCCGGACAAGGCGCCGTTCACGGCAGGAGATTGTGTCAAGGTCCAGGCGCTCCACGCGCATGTTCCGATGAGTCCGCATTCGCATTATTCATGATGCTTGACATATTTAATTAAATGCTTTAGAATATTGATGTATTTTATTGATAGTTATCATTAATTATTGCATTAGTTAAGGCATCGAGCAGCGGATGTTGAGAAAAATAAAGTTTATTCTCATACTCTTGACAGCTTTGCTGACATCCATACCTTGGTGGTGTTTTGCCGTCACCACGGTTCACAAGGACCACGACTTTATTCCTAAGTTTCGTAACCTGGTTTTTGTCTTCGATGTCTCAGTTTCCATGAGGGCACGGTATGCAAGTGACTTGGACGTTGCACGCCTGTGTGTGGCAGGAAGCGCACTGGAATCGTTCAACGTGATGATGCCTCCCGTGCCGCACTGGCAGTACGATGTGAACACCGCCCTGGTAAGCTTCGGCGATTGTCCTGTGCCGACGCTCTTGAGTCAGCTTGGTCCATGGACACGAGACAAATATTCGCCGTATTACGGTCTTTTGCGAACAGAGGGACCGATGTCAAGAAGAGCTGCAACTTTTCAGGATGCATTGCAGTTTGTCGGGCAATTAATTGGCAACGCTGATGGGAAAACCGCGGTTGTGGTATTTACCGACGGGGGCACGGGGTGGCAATGTCCCCAGGAGACCGCTGTTGCACTCAAGAGTTATTACGGCGACCGGTTGGAGATATTCGGCATCTTCTTCGGGGATACCGAGGTGGGGTGGAGAAACCTCTATGAAGTCTGCAAACTGACCGGGGGGTATTCAAGAACCTGGACAGAAGTGCGAAATAAACGCCTGATTAAGGAGTTTGCGTGGGATATAGCCGTAAGGGAGATAATGTTCCCGTACAGTGAGATTTTCTTCCAGGAGAGAAGCGCTGACCTGATCCCGTCTGAAGCGCTGAAACTGGAAGGAGTGGCTGCTTTTCTCCGTGCGATACCTCACTACGTTCTTCAGATAGATGGACACACCACTTTTTCAGGTCACCCGGCAGAAAACTACAGACTGGGGATGCAACGGGCACTTAGTGTTAAGAGTGCCCTGGTAAAATTCTACAATGTGAGGCCCGAAAGGATCGTTGTTCGTTCATGGGGTGAAAAGTTCCCACGCTACGACAATGAGAAACTTGATACGAGACTTCGGAACAGGGAGGCTAACCTTTACCTGGTGCTGAACCTGATGAATTATCCGTACGATGAAAAGCATCTTCACACGTTTGGGACCAGGGCAGTCGGCAGAATTTACAACACAGTGGAACGGAACGGCGACAACGAATGGGCTTCGCCTGTCAAGTCATTCCGTGGGGTAGGGCTTCCTCTTAGGGGAGGACATTGACGAGGGAGCAAAGCCGTGGTCCTGCCGATACGGAAAAAAACACCATGAAAAACAGTCGAGACAAGGTAAAAATGTTCGTCTGCACCGCGTTCTGGTTTGGGCGTTCTCCCGTGGCACCTGGAACGGTGGGCACTCTTCCGGCGGTGATCATTTTCGCCTTCATTGCCTTTGCATTTTCACCTTTTGTTGAGACATTGATCACGGCCTTGTTTTTTATCTTGTGTTGCGGTCTTTCGATCGCCTTGGGGCCATGGGCCGAGCGACACTGGAAGAGGAAAGATCCAAGGCCTTTTGTGCTGGACGAGGTTGCGAGTTTTTTCCTCACGGTCTTGCTCTTCCGAGCGCCAAGCCTATTGCTCACAATTGCCTGGGCATTCGTGATGACCAGAATATTTGACATCATCAAGCCCTTTCCCGCGAAACAAATGGAATCTCTACCAGCAGGGTGGGGCATTCTTTTGGACGATTTGGTAGCCTCGGTATATGCTGCAGCGGTGTTAGACCTCGCCATGTATTTTATCCCGTCTCTTTTTTCTCTTTAAATAGTTTCAATCTGCCTTCTCACTTGGATGCACGCTCTTTCCGTGGACGAAACTTCTTGCCTCTGTTATTCTTTAGAGAGTCTCTTCATACACAAGAGACCGAAAAGGCAGGCATGATCATGGGCGAGGTAAGAGTAAGGGTAAAACTCACGAACGCGATCGATGAAGGGCTGGTAAGACGTGGGCTCATGTCACCGGATGACGTAAGGGTTTATGAGCCGGATGCACTTGTCGATACCGGGGCTGTGCGCTGCGTCCTTCCTCCGTTTCTCGTGGAGAGGTTGGGTCTTGCCCGCGTAGCCCGTGCCGTGGCCCAATACGCTGATGGACGGCTGGACGAGGTTGATCTCACGGAAGGGTTCGTCCTGGAGATCATGGGCAGGCGCACCATTGAGGAGGGCCTCGTGTTGGGCGATGAGGTCCTGATCGGGCAGACAGCCCTCGAAAAGCTCGATCTCCTCCCTGATTGTCAAAACCAACGTCTGATACCGAATCCTGCGCACCCGGACCAGCCTATTTCCAAGGTTAAGTGAATCAATCAAAAGTTGAACAGCGTATGCCATACGCGCTCTTGCACGACATGTGTAGGTATATACTCGTTGCCAAAATTCCTGTCCGAATGACACACGATTGTACCCTTCGCGCCGTATCCCCCCTTGCCGAACAACAACATTTCCTGTAAGGCGCGAGACC
>CAIXMD010000169.1 GCA_903920415.1 uncultured Desulfomonile sp. | reverse complement strand
TGGATAGGCTCAGAGAGAACCGTGGCGTGGAAGCCGGCATCCTGATGACCCAGATTTCCGATGAAATAGTGCGCGTTAGCTTTCGATCCAAAGGGCTCGTAGACGTCTCCGCGATTGCCGCATCTTTCGGAGGCGGAGGACACCGCCGTGCCGCAGGACTCCGATCCAACCTTCCCCTGGACGAACTTAAAGAAAAAATCTTGAGGACCATTGAGAAGACCATCTCCGCAAGCTGAAAACCTGACAAGAAAACTCATATAATTGGGTAAAGTCTGCTTGTGTATCTTGGGTCTTTGCGATTGAATCCTCGTTATTCAAGTTTAGCTGCTTTACCTCAAATATTGGTTTGATTTTTAGCATATTTATATGATAGGATTAGCTAATTGCTTATTCCTGAGATTGAACGACGAGAAATCCGCATGTTCCGATACATAGTATTCCCAGCATTGCTGATGATAATCATTGCCTCATGCGGTTCTTGCTGGGCAGAACCCACCATGCCCGATGCTCCGGCAGCCCTTTCCTGGCTGCCCCATGGTTACGGGGCCACCATGCAACTCAACAACCCAATTGACTTAGGAATCAAGAGGCTACACGGATTCCGGTTATCTCCCGCTTATCTTGGGTCCTGGTCGGAACCTGTGTGGGGATGGGATGTGAATAGTACATATTACGCACCGAACGCTCCTTCTGTGGATCCCGGATTGTATCAACTGCCGCTAGGGCTCATCTACCCTGACAACGTGCGGTGACTCTCTGTAATTACTGTGTCTGCCCTTACCGGAAGGTTTGAAGGATTCGATAAGAGAGGCAGGAATTCGCAAAGGTTTTCATCCTCTTAACAATATATCAGCGTCCTAAGACAGCGGGATTGAATATGTGAATTGCCCGATGCTCTACCTGCTCTGCAGCCTCTTCGATACTTTCAGGCAAAGTGGGATGTGGGTGAATGGTCAGGGTAAGATCGTCAACGTGGGATGCGGAGGAAACGGCCAGGCAGCCTTCGGCAATGATGTCTGAAGCATGTGGCCCTACTATGTGAACTCCCAACACAGAGCCGGTCCTCGCATCGGAGACCACCTTGGTGAAGCCGTGTCCTTCGTCGCCTATGGTCATGGCCCTACCGAGTGCTTTAAATGGAAACAACCCGGCTTTTGTGTCGATTCCCTGAGAATGGGCATCCTCTTCTGTCAGTCCGACAGTGGCTATTTCAGGATCGCTGAAAATCACCGACGGCACATGTACGCCATCAAACGCCGCAGGCTGACCGGCTATAACTTCTGCGGCGACCTTGCCCTGGTAAGACGCTTTGTGCGCGAGCATGAGACCGGTAACAACGTCCCCTATGGCGAAAATGCCTGGAACAGAAGTTTGCATACGGGAATCGACCTCGACAAATCCCCGCTTATCCATTTTCACTCCGGCCTTTTCAAGGCCAATCCCACCAGTATTCGGCCTTCGGCCTATGCCGACAAGGATACGGTCCGCGACTATGGATTGCTCCTTACCGCTTGCAGAGTATTCAAGTTCCGCACCTGAATCCTTACGATTCACTCCCAGGACTCTAGCCCCAAGAACCAGATCGATACCGAACGTCTTAAGAGCCCGCTCCATCACACGACCTATCTGGGGATCCAGCTTGGGAAGCAATTTGTCACTGCCATCGAGCATAGTCACTTTGGTACCCAATTTTGCGTACACGGTGCCCAGTTCCAGGCCTACAGCACCGGCCCCCACGACAATCAGGCTGTCTGGAACAGTTGTCATTTCCAGAGCGTCAGTTGAATCGATCACCACCTCACCGTCTCGGGGAATGCCGGGGAGTTGCAGAGGGGAGGACCCCACAGCAAGGATAGTATGCTGAAATTCGAAGCGATGAACACGGTCAGGTCCTTCGACCGTGAAGGACCTGTCTCCGGTCAGACGAGCCGTCCCTACCACCACTTGGACATTGTTCTTGGCAAGAAGCGAAGAAACTCCATTCCGGAGCTTCTCCACCACCATGTCCTTCCATTTCATAATCTTGGGAAGATCCACCCTGACGCCCGAGGTTATCAGGCCGAGAGAATCAGCATGTTCGATTTGCCTTTTTAGATCAGCCACATGAATGAGCGCTTTGGATGGTATGCAACCCCAGTTTAGGCAGATTCCCCCGAGCAGGTCCCGTTCGACAAGCGTTACTTCCAGACCCAGTTGCGCCGCCCGGATGGCCGCCACGTATCCACCCGGTCCTCCACCTATGACTGCGACCTGGGTTCCCTGCGCGAAATCACCTACCACCATGAAACATTCTCCTTCAGTCTACGCCACATCCACCAGCATTCTCATTGGATCCTCAAGAAGGCCGATGATATGGTTCATGAAGCGGCCGCCCTCGGCCCCGTCGAGCACTCTGTGATCGAATGACAACGTGAGCGGCATAATAGTCCGAATCACTACCTGACCTTCCCTCACGACCGGCTTTTGCTGCGCCCTCATGGAGCAAAGGATTGCGACCTGGGGATGGAGAATGATGGGTGTAGCATAATTTCCGCCGATGGCGCCTATATTGGTGATTGAAAACGTCCCGCCTCGAAGGTCATCGAGGTCGATGCTCCGGTCCCGAGCCTTGCGGCTCAGTTCTTGCAACTCATAAGCGATGTGGAGTATGGATTTCCTGTCAACGTCTCTTACCACGGGGACCATGAGCCCCGCCTCAGTATCCGTAGCGATTCCCACATGAATATAATCCTTGAAGACCAGCTCCCCGGTCTCCTCATCCAACGATGAATTCAAGGCAGGGTACTCCTTGAGAGCAGCAGCGGCAGCCTTGGCAAGAAAAGACAGGATGGTGAGTTTTATCTTGCGACTTTCAGCCAGAGCCTTTTCGCGGTCGACAACGGCGAGGAGTTCCGTGACGTCGGCTTCATCAAAGTGAGTTACGTGCGGTATGGTCGAGACGGACCTCACCATTACCTCTGCTATACGCTTGCGTACCCCTTTAAGTGGAATTCTCCTGGTAGGACCGTATTTCTCGAAGTTGAAGCCCGCTGTAGCCGGTGCCTGTACTGCCGCTGCGGTAGGGGCCTTGGGCACAGCCGATGGAATCTGTGAGACAGCTTTACAGATGTCCTCGTCCGTTACGCGGCCATGGGGGCCGCTCCCTCTCACTATGGTTATGTCCACATTCAGCTCACGAGCCAACCGCCTGGTATGTGGCGTGGCCAGTACGCGTTCAGCCGGAAGGACCTGGGCCGGTAACAGGACGGCTGAAGCGTGTAATGTCAGTGCGGGTTGTTCATCTGGTCTTGAAATCTTTGGCATCATATCCGCTGCCTGGCGGAAAGCCTCGGTGGAAACTTCTCCATCGGTTTCAATAATGATCAGGGGATCTCCAACATTGATGGTGTCTCCTGGTCCGTAAGGAATTTCAACCACTCTTCCCGTAAACGGCGCAGGAAGTTCCACAACTGCCTTGTCGGTTTCTATGCGGACAATCGGTTGGTCCGCTTTGACTGAATCCCCGACTTTAACCAGGTATTCCACTATTTCAGCTTGAGCAATTCCCTCGCCAACGTCCGGCAATCGGAATACTTGTCGCATGTGAGATCCACCTCCACTACTAACTAGAACTGCATGCTGTCATGGATTGCCCTAACTACGCGTTCGGAGTCGGGATAATTGTAATCTTCCAGCTTGGACAAGGGCGGAATCACATCATACCCGGTGACCCGCTTTATGGGTGCCAACATGGATAACAGGCAGCGTTCCGCAACCGTTGCCGCTATCTCGGCTCCCACGCCGAAGGAGCGCGGGGCTTCATGGACAATCACCAGACGTCCCGTCTTATTCACCGAAGCGACGATGGCATCCACGTCAAACGGCCAGACAGTTCGCAGATCAACGACTTCCGCCTCTACACCTTCGGAAGCAGCGTGGTGCGCAGCTTTCTCGCAAATGGATAACATTCCGCCATAGGTGACCAAAGTAATGTCTTTGCCTTCTCTTACTATCTTGGCCTTTCCCAAAGGCACACAATAGTCACCGTCGGGGACCTCTTCCTTGAAAAGGCGGTAGAGCCTCTTAGGTTCAAGGAAGATCACGGTGTCCGGGTCCTCTATTGATGAACTGAGCAGTCCCTTTGCATCCGAGGGGGTTGCTGGGATGACCACTTTTAGGCCGGGGACATGAGCGAAGAGGGCTTCAGGCGCGTCCGAATGGTGCTCCAAGGCTCTTACACCAGCCCCGTAAGGCGCGCGAATCACCATTGGGACCCCGTAAAGACCTTGAGATCGGTGTCGCATCCTGGAGGCATGGCTGTAAACCTGATCAAAGGCTTTGAACATGAAACCTTCAAACTGGATTTCAGCAATGGGTCTCATCCCATAAATAGCCATGCCTATCGCTGCACCCACGATAGCGCTCTCCCCAAGAGGAGTATCAATAACCCTCGTTGAGCCGAAATTTTCTATGAGGCCGACGGTCGCTCTGAAGACGCCACCGTCCACGCCCACGTCTTCGCCCATGACGACAATTCTCTCGTCCTTGGCCATCTTCTCGTGCAATGTAGTGTTGATTGCTTCAACCATCGATAAGCGTGCCATGCGTCACCTCTCCGACCGACCCAAATGCCTTAGCAGTTCTTCCTTCTGCTCTGCGAGATTCCAGGGCGTATCGGCGTACATGTGGTTAAAAATGTCGGTAGGCTGCGGGAGCGGCGCTGCCTCGTAATCTTTTACCGCCTGCTCCACTTGGGCGGTCAATTCTGAAACCATATTGGTCTCGCTTTCATCGTTCCACCCCCGGTTCGCGATCAAATACTTGCGCATACGGTCAATGGGGTCTTTGGACCTCCAAGGTGAAACCATCTCTTCAGTACGATAACGACTTGCATCGTCTGAGGTTGTGTGGTCGTCCATCCGGTACGTGACCATTTCTACGAGTGCCGGTCTATGTTCTGATCTGGCTGCGTCGAGAAGTCGTTTTATGGTAAGATACACGGCGAGCACATCATTGCCGTCAACGCGAACACCGTCAATGCCATATGCTGCAGCCTTCTCAGACAAAGTCTCCGATGCGGTCTGTCTGTCCAAGGGTACTGAAATGGCCCACTGATTATTCTGAATTGCGAACACCACCGGCAGCTTGAAAACTCCTGCAAAATTGAGGCTCTCGTGAAAATCTCCCTGGGACGTCGAACCATCCCCCGAACACGAGAGCACAGCGATCCGTTCGTTGCTAATCTTTGCTCCCCAGGCTATTCCCACCGCATGACACAGGTGGGATCCCACCGTGATGCATACGGGTAAGACACGCGAACCTTCGGGAGGTCTGGCCCCACGTTCGTCTCCGCCCCAGAATGAAAAGAGATCCTTAGGCATAACCCCCCGAACGAACATTGCGCCGTATTCACGGAACGAAGGGCAAAACCAATCTCCTGGTCCGAGAGCCAAGCCCATACCGATATTTGCAGCTTCCTGCCCCCTCACCGATGCCAAGGTTCCCATCCTACCCTGACGCTGAAGGCTCAATGCTTTGGCATTCCACAACCGGGTAAACACCATGAGGCGATACATCCGATGCATCTCCTCCCCGGAGACCCCTATCACAGCCGACTCGTCTAACCGGCCGTCAGGTTGCATTACCTGTATGAGATCCTTGCAATTCATGTGCTCCATCTCAATTCCTTTAGTTTTCGTCGGCTGATCCCTGTTGGGAAGAGCGCATTCTGAAGAAACAACCAGGCATTCTCTCGAGCTTTCTGCCGAATACGGAAAAAAAGCTCTCCTTGATAGCCTGGATGACCTGATCTCTCGAAGGCGCCCAACCGAGGGTCTCTTCTATCGTAGCCAGCCTGACCCCTTCCAGGCCGCAAGGTTTCACGTAAGCCGACGCTGAATGGTCACCGTTGAGATTGATTGCGAAGCCGAAGCTGGTTATCCAGTTGGATACACGGACCCCCATGGAAACTATCTTGCAGCCGTCAACCCACAAACCCAAATGGGCGGCACTGTCCCTCCGACGAGCAGCTTCCAGTCCAAAACGTCTCAAAGTATGGATTCCCACTTCCTCAAGTTTACGCATGTATCTCGGCAAGTCTCGCTCTCCCGGCCTCAATGCCAGAATTGGATAGCACACCACCTGGCCGGGCCAATGGTAGGTGATGCCTCCTCCCCGGACGGACCGTGTCAGTGCAATCCCCTCTTCTTTCAACCGATTCGCACTTACTAGAAGGTCTTTAGGCGGGACGGCCTGACCATCGCGTATCCCCAAAGCCACAGTCCTGGGGTGGGTCAGAAACAGCAAGACATCCGGAATATCGTTCGCTGTCCTGAGTTCCCGGGTAGCTGACATGAGCTTCTCGGCTTCCGGTACGCCAGTCAGCCCCAGGTCTGTAAAAAGGCATTTTATGAGCATTTCGCCTTCAAACAGGTAACATGGCGGGACAGGGTCTCGCGAAGTGGATTGATATCTTTCTTCCATCACGGCTGAATTGTATAGAATTTATCTCTACGGGGCGAGGACAGCCACACGCTCGCGGAGCGTTTCATCCGTTATGTTCTCAGTATCTTCGAAACCATCCGAAACTACTGAGCCGTCTCGTATGCGGATTACTCGGTCACAAGCATCTCCGATCTCTTCTTCGTGGGTTACCAGGATCACAGTGAATCCTTGCTTGGCAAGTTCCCGTAGCTGCTCTACGACAATTTCGGTGTTCTTCTGGTCAAGCTGGCCGGTAGGCTCATCTCCCAGGATCAGGGAAGGGTTGTTCACGAGTGCTCTCGCTATGGCTGCCCTCTGGCGTTCACCTCCTGAAAGACGATTGGACCAGTGATCCACCCTGTGGGACAGGCCGACACGCCCCAGGGCATCCAGTATCTTTTTTCTCCTTACACTCCGGTCTGATTCTGCATAGATAAGAGGCAATTCCAGGTTTTCAAAAACCGTTGAATTAGCGAGAAGATCGCAGCTTTGAAACACAAAACCCAGCTCCCGGTTACGGAAGAGCGCCTGTTCTTCCCTTGAAAAATTGAGAATATTTTGGCCCTTGAATATGTAAACCCCCGAGGTGGGGGGATGAAGTAGACCGAGAACATAGAGGAGCGTCGATTTGCCTGATCCAGATGGGCCCATTATGGCAACCATCTCACCTTTGAAAATTTTGATATTGGCAGCTTTCAACGCCTGAATTACATTGCCCCCGTCGTAATAATCTTTTGTCAGGTCCTGAATTTCTATTATCAACTCGTTGTCCATACGAAATCACCCTCTTCACGGTCGAGGTTCCCTATCACCCGATAATATAACCTATTCAAGGAGCCATGACTACGCAGTAATTGTCGCAATCGCAATTTTGACCCTTATTGGGTAGAACATATGCTATATTTAGTGGATGTTCCAAATAGCCAAACACGCTGAAGGCATTCGAGGCTCTTTCGTGAGACTCATTAGGCTCGATTCCGACGACTACACGGTAATTGTCCGCCTAGCTGAAGACGCAAGGCTGAATCACCTGTATATAGGGCCGGATTTTACAAAGGCCGAAGAAATTTTCCGGTTAGAAACTGAGAAATTAAGAATCGAAGCGGAGGATAAGTGAAGATGCCCAGGTCCGATTCACTTTTCTCAATGCATCCAAAGTTGCTCCGCATGAAAAAGATTCTGTAGAGTTGTTTACAACTCGGTGCCGAGCCGTGGTTATAGCAATTCCCTTGCCTTGTTCCATCCCCTTGAGGAGAATTCCGCATGGCTAAGTTGCGTCTGGAGAAAGAATGGAAGATCTGGGTCTCGCTAGGGGCCATCTTCCTGCTATTGGTCGTATATCTTTACATGGCGAGCCGCCCCCCAACCGAGGGTGGAGAATATCTGTGGAGAGTCAATAAAATAATAGACGGCAAAAACATGAGCCTGAAAGGTTCAGGGAACGTCGTGCAGATTCAGTTGGCCGGTCTGCGCATTCCCCAGTCTCAGGAAGAAGCGGCAAAGGAATTCCTTACCAAGGCTCTCGAGGCTAAATGGGTTCGGATGAAACCAGTGCGCGAGAAACCGAAAGGCCCTATAGAGGGCTTCGTGTTCCTTTCCGGGGAGGATATCAACGCAAGACTGATCAGGTTGGGCATGGCGGAAATCGATCGCGAAGAACAGGGATTTGACATCAGGCCATATATAGAACTGGAACTGGAGGCCAAGAGAGAAAAAAAGGGCCTCTGGCGCTAGTGATACTCTGGAGAAATATGCGATGAAAATTCTCGTTGTCGGCTCAGGGGGACGTGAACATACATTCGCCTGGAAGATTGGACAATCAGCCCTGGTGACGGAAATCATAGCAACACCGGGAAATGTCGGCATAGCAGCGGAACCCAAATGCAGGCTCGCCCCCGTATCTTCCGACAATCCAACAGGTCTTTTGAAATTGGCCTCGAGTGAAGGGGTCGACCTCATAGTTGTTGGGCCTGAGGCGCCTCTCGTAGCAGGTCTTTCAGACTTATGTCGTTCTGCCGGACTGAAGGTTTTCGGGCCGTCAGGTAATGCTGCCCTTCTCGAAGGCAGCAAGGTTTTCGCAAAAAACCTTTTGCAGAAATACGGGGTGCCGTCCCCTGGGTACGAAGTTTTTGATGACTTCTCTCAGGCTTCCCGTTACTTGAAGAGAATATCAGGACCAATCGTGGTAAAGGCCGATGGCCTTGCAGCGGGCAAAGGTGTCTTTGTCTGCCGGGATAAAACCGAAGCCCTCAGTGCGCTTACGACCATAATGCAAGAAAAGGTTTTTGGAGATGCCGGCAACAGGGTAATCATCGAGGAATGCCTGGAAGGGGAAGAAGCCTCATTTATCGCAATTACAGATGGGAAGACCGTGCTTCCCCTTGCGAGTTCTCAAGACCACAAACCGATTTTCGACGGTGACATGGGCCCCAACACCGGAGGAATGGGCGCGTATTCCCCTGCACCTGTTGTGACCCCTCAGCTTCACGAACGAATCATGAAGGAAATCATGGTTCCCGTTGTCCAGGCCCTTGAAAAGGAAAACGCTCCTTACGTTGGATTCCTCTATGCCGGACTCATGATCAAGGATGGGAAAGCCCAAGCCCTGGAGTTCAACGTCCGAATGGGGGATCCGGAGGCTCAACCACTCCTTTTTAGAATGAAAAGCGACCTGGTACCTCTCATGATAGCTGCTATTGAAGGGTCTCTGATAGACAAGGAAATTGAATGGTTCCCGGAAGACTCGGTCTGCGTGGTCATGGCGTCACATGGTTATCCCGGTTCGTATGAGAAAGGCAAAAGGATTACTGGCATTGACGAAGCCAACGCGGTGGAGGGAGTCAAAGTCTTTCATGCCGGCACTGGGCGCGGTCCAGATGGATATATCACGACCGGCGGCCGCGTACTAGGAGTAACAGCCAAAGCTTCGGGAATTGGGCCGGCAATTGAAAGAGTTTACCAGGCAACAGAGAGAATCCGGTGGGAAGGCGTTCATTACCGGAAGGATATAGGTAATAAAGCCCTTAATAGATGTTGAATGATGTCCGGGGCCTTTAAGTGGACACCCGGACACATTCCAGAAAAATGCTCGCCTGTTGCGCCAATTATAACCGTTTAAATACTTTTGGGTAAGGTGAAAACTCTTGTCTGACCGAGGAAACCACCTTTGTCGCAACGAGTTTAACTTTTCGGAGATGTCTGGTTTACACACGCAGTCGGTCTTGATTTTTTTTGGACAAAAAAGAAGCCCGTTCGGAAACGGGCCAAAGGAAGGATTAGGTTTGGTTTATCGCTGGGAAGAGAAACAACCATGTTATAAGAATGTTGTCAAGGTTTTTTAATAAACAAATTTATAATTATCGAATTTTTATTTTAGATGGTGCTAATAACATACTAATTTAACACGGCAATATATAAAGTTATAATTTTAAAGAAAGATTATTTTTTTTTGACGCCTCGCCTCACTCTCATCCAATGGCGGGGGGGGGCGAGAGCCAGATCGGCCTTTGCGTGCCTTAACCATTCCTCACTCGAATAACAAAGGCGAAAGGTCAGAACTCGGTCTTCACTTTCGCCTTAGGTGGTTGTGAAATTTTCAAACAATTTCTCGGACTGGGCTGTCCCCTCAACACTGCATTATATTCAATGCCACTGGATTACTTGGCCTGCCGTTCGCACACGGAGGAACAATAGGGAGCTTCCTCCGGGTCGGTCACGTCGCACACGGGACAGGAACAAACATCCGGACCATCGTCCGGCTTCTGATATTTCTTTCCTTTTTGTTTTTCTCGGTAGTCCTCGATGGCCCTGTGCAGAGCATCGGCTCCCAAGTTAGAGCAGTGGTGTTTTTTCTTGGGGAGCCCTTCCAGAGCGTCGATCACCGATTTGTTGGTAATCTTCATGGCCTCGTCAAGGGTCTTTCCCATAGCCATTTCGCTGACCATGCTCGACACGGCTATGGCCGCTCCGCATCCAAAGGTCTTAAACTTCACATCTTCAAGACGATCATCGTTCACCTTGATATAGAAAGCCATTATGTCGCC
>CAIXMD010000168.1 GCA_903920415.1 uncultured Desulfomonile sp. | reverse complement strand
TTCCGGCAATTACCACTACAATCTTGTCATTTCCTTCAGAAGTGTCCAGAAAACGTATTATCGCACGTGCCATGGTAGCATCTCGAAAAGATTGGGCCAATACTATTCTATCCAGACTCTTGTCTTTGAAGGCCTTGTGAACTTGTAGCTTTAATCTCAGCAGGCGGTCGTTCAGTGGATTTGTAGTTGTCGCATCTTCCGGGAGATTATTCCTGTCGGCATCGACAAGGCCACCCACTCCTTCGCGAGCAACTTTCCTGACCAGGCCATCGGCCGCGTTCAATCCCACTATGGGTATCCTCATGTCACGGGCCAGTATAAGAACCTGTTCGTAGTCCTCCAAATTGGTCCAGTGGTCCTTACCAAGATCTCTGATCAGGGACGAGACGCTTTCGTTGCTGCTCAGCCAATGAGAAAGAATTGGTTGATGATCTTCAGCAAACATCTCCATGGCCAATGCGAGCCCAAGTTTTCGCTCCGCTAATTGTCGAAGAATCTGTTTTTGAAATTCGTGATGTCTCCGGATAGTATGTAGTTCTCCAATATAGATGATTCTCACACTAGCCAAATCATCCAGCATCATTTCAAAGGGAACAGGCTCGCCAAAGAGCACGTCAATGATGAACGGTTTGCAATCAGCCATGATATTGATGTTTCCCATCACTAAGCACGCTACAGCTATGCAGAAGCCGGTTCGAAGTGGTTTGACAGTCGAACGATCGATCATAGCCAATATTCCCCACGGCTGTAACTAATTTCAAAGTCGGTGGACTCTCCCCTCGGCGTCTCCTCATAGACACTAACCCGATCCACCCGGCTGTAAGGAGAACCTTTACGAAACCATGCAAGCATAGAGTTCACCTGTTCCGGGTTTCCTTCTATTAAGGATTCCACCTTTCCGTCAGGAAGATTCCTGACCCATCCCGTCACCCCAACTTTTCTTGCAGCAGCTCTAGTGTAGGCTCTGAAAGACACACCTTGAACCATCCCAGAGACTATAACTCTTCGACTTATGGTTCCTGGCATCTCAATTCTCCTCCTAGAACCTTCATGCAAAGTTAACGCCGCACGACTCTTCCAAAAGGACTTTCTATACCGATGCACCCTCAAACAATTATGTGTATTACTCTAAGTTTACCGGCAGATCCCCACAGGTTCGGACTGCAACTGTGTGCTAGGAGCAATTGGTGAAGATTCGCTGAAGCCCGCTGTGCTATGCACGGAAAAAATATGTATAACATCCTGACTAAGAATAACAGAGCAATGACTACATTCAATCCGATTTTCAAACACCTGCCAGCGCGCGAAATTCTTCTTCGCCAATGATGGTTATTCCAAGCTCTTCCGCCTTGTCTTGCTTGGAACCTGGTTGATCACCAACGACGAGGTAATCCGTATGCCTGGTCACGGAATTGATAACTTTGCCGCCTGCTGCTTCAACAGCTTCCTTTGCTTGTGCACGAGGTATGGAGATGGTTCCTGTGAAGACCAACGTCTTGCCGCGTAAAGGAGACTCACTCTCCAATGAAATGAATGCACTTTTTAGTATTTGAAAGAAAAACTTCCTCTCTACAGGTCCTTTCTCCCCGCAAACTTG
>CAIXMD010000167.1 GCA_903920415.1 uncultured Desulfomonile sp. | reverse complement strand
GGTCTGGACATGTTCCTGCCCGTTTACTGGAAGTTATATGCGAAAAAAGTATGAGTGGGGAAAATCTGTAACCCGTTTTTTCATTTAGTCACTCTTCTCTTACCGGTCCAGCCGTCCGCAGACAATTGTTGTGCCCTTCTCCCCAGCAGGGCTAGTCCCACCATCCCAGTAGAGGCCGATCGGATTGCCTTCCCATTCCACCATCATGCCGAGGATCCCGGAGCCAAGCCCGAGCGGATAAACCGATCCCATCCGGGAATCGTCGCTATGCGCCTTGGAAGAGTCAAAGATCCTGACGAGCACCTCGCTGTTCCGCTTCGGGTTTACCGTAGGCTCCCCGGCAATTATCCACATGTGGCCGGTGTCCAGCGTACTAGGTTCGAGCCAGAGGCAGACATCCCCCGGTTTCAGGTCAACAGGACGTACCACTCTAGTCCACCCTTCTGCGTCCGGTTTTACCGTATCAAGTTTGTTGAAGTAGCCTGCGTATGATTCGATCGATGGGTTGACGCCACGGCTAATCTCTTTGTAAGCGGTAGGATCGGCGTTCATCAGCACGTGGTCCACAAAGCCGAGACAGTCGAACCTGTAGATTCCTGCCGCATCGTCAACTGTATAGGGAGGATGCACATATTCGGTGGCCTTTATGTTCGAGAACATCCGGGAAGCCTCGCGCCAGATCACATTGGTGGATTTTACTGCCGCCAGTTGGTCTGCGATGTTTTGGGCTGGAGGTGCCGTTGTCTGGCTGACCATTTCCGTCACTCTCGGAATGGTCTTTTCTTTAGTAACATATGTCATGCTCTCCGATGCAGTTGCGCCCTGCTGTGCCGGGGTAGATGTACACCCGCCGAACGCAGCGAAAAGAACGAGTATCAGTAGAATACAAACGGCGGGAGATCGGCAGTCCATAAAAATTGTATGAGTGCGGTGTCCATTATACCATTCGGAACGATCGTTGGAAAAGTGCTGGTAAAAAAGGGGGATGAGCTGGAAAATTTAGTCCCATGCTTACGGCTTTCCCTCTTCTGCAGCTTCTTCGCCCGGCTGAATCGTCTTCATCGAGGGAAACAGGATCACTTCCTTGATGGAATTATTATTTGTCAGCAGCATCACGAGCCGGTCGATACCAAGACCAACCCCGCCGGTCGGTGGCATACCGTACCCAAGGGCATTGATGAAATCGTAATCGATCATCTGGGCTTCAACATCGCCCATTCTCCGCATCTCGTCCTGCGCCTCAAACCGCGCCTTCTGATCTACGGGATCGTTGAGTTCCGAAAACCCGTTTGCCACTTCCATCCCGTGGATGAAGAGCTCGAACCGCTCGGTGAACCCCTCTTTGGTCCGGTGCCGTTTTGCCAGGGGGGAGTTCTCGACCGGGAAGTCGTAGACAAACGTGGGTTGCATAAGCTTCTCTTCGACAAGCCCCTCAAAGAAGAAGACGAGGAACTCCCGCTGGGACTGCGGCTTTCCGGAGTCCGGCAGCTTGTGTTGCAGTGCCAGCGAGCGGAGCTCTTCAACGCTGTGGGCAAAGATATCAATGCCTGCATACTCCTTTACTGCGTCTGCCATGGAAAGTTTCTTCCACGGTTTTGCGAAATTTAAGGGAGTCTCACCATAGGGGATCT
>CAIXMD010000166.1 GCA_903920415.1 uncultured Desulfomonile sp. | reverse complement strand
GTCGTGAAACTCCTGTTGGAAAAGGGGGCAGATGTAGACGCGTTAGAAAAGGAAGGCTTTAGAGCGTTGATGCACGCTTCGGTTAACGGTCACCCTGAGGTAGTGAAATTGCTTCTGCAAACAGGAGCCGACATCAATGCCCGAGACCATTCTGGTGCAACGGCTCTTATGGTAGCATCTTACGCCGGACATACTGAGGTAGTTAAGCTTCTCCTGGAAAAAGGAGCAGATGTGAATGCTAAAGAAAAGCGAGGAAAATCCTCATTGATGTTGGCTTCCCAAAAAAAGCATGAGCACATAGTTGAACTCCTTAAAGCAAATGGAGCTACACACTAATAACCATCTCTCCATTAATTTGATAACTTTTAGAAATGCTATAAAATAATGAACGACTCTGTCGGCAATGTTATGGGATAGGTTATGGTCCCTCTACCAAGTTCGTTGTGCGTAGTCAAGTTTACTCTTGTCATATCCCCAGGTATGCTTCTTTGATGTGGTCATTATTAAGGAATTCTTGGCCGGTGCCGGAAAGCGTAATGCGGCCATTCTCAAGTACATAAGCACGATCACACATGCTAAGTGTATGCTTGACGTTTTGTTCTACAAGCAGGACGGTCACCCCTTCCTTGTTGACCATTTGCACGATTCTAAAGACCTCCGTTACCATGATGGGGGCTAAACCCAACGACGGCTCATCGAACATCAGGAGTTTCGGCAAAGACATAAGACCTCTGCCGACCGCAAGCATCTGTTGCTCACCCCCGGAAAGAGTTCCCGCCGCCTGTTTACGCCTTTCACGGAGTCTGGGAAAGAGGTCATAGATCCACGCCATGGTGTCGTTTCGTTTTGATTTGGCTTCCGCTGAAAGAGAACCCACGATCAAATTCTCTTCGACGGTCATTTCCGGAAAAAGCCGTCGGCCCTCTGGTACATGAGCCAAGCCATAATCAATGATTTTGTGAGAAGGTATCTCGTCGAGACGAGTGCCCTGGAACACGACCTTGCCGTTTGCCGGCTTCAATAGAGATGAGATCGTCTTAAGCGTAGTAGATTTGCCTGCACCGTTGGCCCCTAAAAGTACGACGATTTCTCCCGCTTGGACCTCAAAGGAAACATCCCAGAGAATCTGCAGGTCCCCGTAAAAAACGTCTATATGCTCAACTTTGAGCACTGTAATCTTCCCCCAGGTAAGCAGTGATTACTTCGTGATTGCCGGCGACTTCGGTCGGCGATCCTTCGGCAATGACCATGCCGTGGTTAATGGCCAGGATCCTATTGGAAATCGTCATGATCACTTTCATGATGTGTTCCACAATAATTATTGTAATACCAGAATCGCGCATTTTTTTTATCAGAGCGATTGCTTCGTCCAATTCTGAGGGGTTCAGACCGGCTGCTGTCTCATCCAGAAGGAGCAATTTGGGCTTCGTTGCGAGCGCCCGGGTAATCTCCAGCCTTTTTCGTGAGGCTATCGGCAAGCTTTTGGCCAACTTGTCCTTGTATTGAGTCAATTCGCAAAACTCTATGGTCTTCTCAGCCAAATCCACAGCCTCGCTTTTATTTCGGGTGTGCAGGAATGCCGAAGCAATAACGTTATCCAGAACTGTCATGCGTTTAAGAGGCTTGACCACCTGAAATGTCCTGCCCACTCCTCTCTTACAAATCTGGTGGGTCTTGAGCCCGGAGATCTCTTTTCCTTCAAAATAGATTTCTCCTTTGGTGAGCGGGAAGTAAGCGTTGATACAATTGAAAATAGTTGTCTTTCCTGATCCGTTGGGTCCTATCAAGCCATAAATCTCCCCCTGCTCGACCTGGAAGCTCACATCATTGACCGCTGCCAGCCCGCCGAAAAATTTAGCTATTCCCTTCACTTCAAAATAGGCCATATCATGCCTCAAGCAGCTTTCCGTCGCCAAAAGATGAGCGCTCTTCTTATACTGGACCAGTCTCCCACGATTCCGTTGGGGAGATAAAGAATGACGGCAATAACAAGTATGCCAAAGCTCAAAACATGGGCTTCGCTAACGTATCTGGAGAGGGTCGTCATAAATGGCCAGCCGGTAGTTTTCCCGAGAGCCGGCAGCAGCCCGAATCCTCCGGTCCGAAACACCTCCTGGACTGCGACCATTATAAAAGCCCCTATTGCTGGACCGTACACCGTGCTGACGCCGCCAACTATCCCTACCAGTATCGCCATGATGGAAATATCATGTAGAGAAAACACAACTTT
>CAIXMD010000165.1 GCA_903920415.1 uncultured Desulfomonile sp. | reverse complement strand
TGTGCCAGAGACTCACGTTGTGCGTCGTTGTATCCCACGAGCTTGTTTATGGACCGATCCGCATGTATCCAGCACAGGGCGTGACGCAAGACCTCAAACTGCCCCGCATCATCGCTGAGGATGACCAGATCCGGATTGATGAACTCGTTTTTCTGGATGCTCCCCAGCAAAGCCCCTTCCGTGGAGATGCGGATATGCCTATCCTTAGTAAACCCCAAAGACTCAAGAGCCGCTTTCCACTCCGTATAGTTGTCAAAGACGGTTTGCCCACAATTGGTCAGTAGTTCCATCTGAGCCACCGGGAGTTTCTGTGTCTTCATGTAATCAAAGGCGGTGGAATTGAGCGCATAGTCCTTATTACCCGCACGCAACATGCCCAGGAAGTTTAATCTACTCTTGCCGTGACTGGTTTCAAACCACGCAAACAGATCATTCCCAATATGAGTGCAATAACCATTCTTACCCTTATGACGTGCGCAGGTGTCGTCGACATTGACGTAAGATGAGATTTCAAGACCCACTTCAAGAATACCGTCCTTTTCCGTGTGGAAGGATTCTTTGCCTTCGGTGATGATCCTATTCACCTGACCGGTGGAAATGTCGACCCCAAGTTCCCACAGTTGTTCCCAAATCAAAGGCTGCGTCACATGACAATGGTAGTATTGGTAGAGAATAAAGCTTTGCAACGAAGAGTCAAAATGGCTGCCCAATGTCTTGATCTCATCCGGAAGGGACGCCACAATCGATGCGCCTTCCGGAGTTTGCCATCGTTCCCTGCGGTAGAGCGTATTATGTGGCTGGAAGACCAGACCCTGCACTGTAAATTCCTCATAACCCTTGAACACGCTCCCTGGTGGAACGTTGTCCGCCTTTACAATAACCGTCTCATGGATCTCGAGTTTAGCGGTTTTTTCTCTTTTGGTGGAACCATGACGCTTTTTGAATTCCTTGTTGGCCTCCTTGTTCTCGAAATACTTTTCAAGGACGGAAGGTTTTATCTTGGGTTTGGGCTTCTGACCCTTCAACCTGGCTATCTCGTCTCGCAGTTCCTGAATCTGTTCCTGCTGGATCCGGATAATCTCCACAAGAGCCGTCACCAAAGGTGTAAGCTCCTCTTGGCGAATCTCGGGAATCTTTGGGGTGGTTTTCATGCCCCCTGTAAAGCATATTTCCTTGCTCTTGTCGCGTTCTTTTTTGAGACGACACGCAAAAACTCGGTTCCCCTCTTATCGCCTTAAAGACAAACGATTGAGCACGGTCCCAAAACCCTTGCAAAAACCCCCGCCTATTAAATACACTGCTTGGAAGTGTGGCTCTCCCGGGGTTTTTGAGAAGTTACCAGATATGCTCCAACATGGCTGAAATTACAGTATTTTCGGCCAATGGGGATCATCAGGTTAGTTAAGCCGACTTAGGAAGGACGAGGTATGGATGACGACGACATAGTCCAGAAAGCATTTTTGGAGAATTGGATTCTGATCACGAACAACTACCTATACAAATTATCTGATAGGCTCACTCTGATTCGTCCAGAAGCGTCTTCCGCAAGAGTATAAACTCTTGCACGAAGCTTTCATCAAAGTCCTCGACAATTTCTTCGCAGGAACTCTCGAGCTTTTCTGGAGGCCCCATCTTGATTTGATGTTGAAAGACGGAGCACAAGCCATCCAGGAGATCTGATATCATTTCCGCTTCGCTCTCGTCTAGCTCCTCAGATAAATCCCCCTTGAGCGATGGGAATAGTCCCGCAATAAAATATGAAATGGTAAAGCCAACGCTGTTGTCAACTATACCGATTACGCTAATCCAGTAATGAGCTTCGTGATCTGTAATTGTCACTCCTTCCAGAGATTTCAAATATTTTTTCAGGTAACCCTCTATTTTCTTTCTAGCGGCGCTTTTCCCGGACACGCTCAATTTTATTCTAACCGAAGCCGGGAGTTCCGAAGGCTCAGTTAGAATTGGAAACGGCAGTAGGTCGTCCACAGACTCCTGGGATGATAATTTGTCAACACGCTTGCTGATGAGTCGATCACGTTTTTTCATCGCTTCCCCTTTAACAGACAAACCTCATAACCTTCATGTTTAAGAAAGTAATAGCATTGTGCTGTCACCTGGTTCAACTGTAATCTCGATTCCCATTCCTGCGCCTCCAATTTTATGTATATCAGAAATCCAGGCTGGATTCCCGACTTTCAAGTAACTGAGATTATGCGTCGACTATTCTTTTTCCCATCATGCCATCCAGAATCTGCATTAAATTACGCTTTGCCTTATGTTTTGCCCTGATTCCAGCAATGAGGGTGGTCCACTCGTCAACACGCCCAGTCTTCTGATATACATCCCGCATCTGTCGTAAGTACATAGCCGCTACTTCATAAGCCGATGTTTTAACAAGGTTTATCTGATTCTCCGCTAATTTCCACCATATTTTCAATGATTCATCAGGGTGT
>CAIXMD010000164.1 GCA_903920415.1 uncultured Desulfomonile sp. | reverse complement strand
CGGTGAAGATCTCCTTTGCTTCGACTTGCAGTGAAAGCCCGTGAAGCGCGTAAATTCTGTCAAAATAAAGGGTTTCAATGCCTGCGATCTTTAGAAGAGGTGCCGGAGTCTCTTGATCTGACATAAATCACCCCTGTCCCAAATATGCACGTATTACATCTGGATGCCGCTGGACTTCCTCCGGCGCCCCTTGAGCAATCTCGAGCCCGGATTCAAAGGCGACCATGCGATCGGCGAGTCGAGAGGCTATACGGAGATCGTGCTCCACCAGCAGGATCGCGGTCTTGAACCGACCCCTGATTTCCATTATGCGATAGGCTGATTCTTCTTTTTCTTCAGCAGTCAAACCCGCTATGGGCTCGTCAAGCATGAGCAGCCTGGGCTCCAGGCACAGCGCCCGGCCAATCTCTACCCTTTTCTGGACTCCGTAGGGGCAATCCGAAACCCTAACCTGGCGGTAGGGCTGAAGGTCGAGAAAGTCAATGATTTCCTCTACCACTTCCCTGTGCCGCAATTCCTCTGACCTCATTCTGAAAACTGCATGGAGAGGGTTCTTTCGAAACTTCACGTGCCTGCCCAGCATCAAGTTGTCCAGGACATCCATATGAAGGAAAAGACGTAAATTCTGGAAAGTACGTGCAATACCCCTCTTCGCGATGAAATCTGGAGAGAGCCCCAGAAGGCTCTCCCCCTCAAAAATGATCTCACCGGCCGTAGGGCGATACACGCCCGAGATGCAATTGAATAGGGTGGTCTTGCCCGAGCCGTTGGGGCCGATTACCGTAAGTAACTCGTTTTCATCAATGTGAAAATCAATTCCGGCAAGCGCTTGGATGCCACCGAAACTGATGAAGAGTCCTTTAACTTCTAACAGGCTCATACACTAAAACCGCGGCTTGAAAATGGTGTAATCTTCCAACGGAACATGCTTACCGTCCCTTGCCTGGCTCATACGCGAAGCATTGACACCATGCCTGCGGTCAGGAGCATAGGTCACGGGAGCACCGACACCCTCGGGCGTCCAGTCCTTGATCTGCTCCATGCCTTTGATCAGGGTTTCGGGAGTAAGATCCCGCCCTGCGTTTTTGAGACCTTCAACCATGTGAATCATCGACATTGCACCGAATAGGGCAAGGTATTCTTTCCCCTCAATTTTTGGGTCGTACTTTTTGAGAATTTCAACAACCTTGTCCGATGCCGGATCAGATCCAGGTAGGCCCGAGTTACCCGGCAACGCGATATAAGTGCCTTCCCAGGCTTCGCCGGCAGCCTTGTACATCACGGGATCGCCCAGAGTAAAAGTAGTCAGTGCCTTGGGTTTGTAACCGATTTTATGCATCTCTTTGAGTATGAGAGCACCATGCGTCGGGGTTGTATAGATCATCACCGTATCCGCTCCAGTTTCCTTCATCTTGAGAGCGTGGGTTCCAAGCGCCCTCTCTGTGATCTCATAGGGAACGGTTCCTACCAACTCCGCCTTGCCCGGCTCGGCTGCCAACCCTTTCTTCAAACCTTCCATTGCATTCTTTCCGTAATCGTCGTTCTGGTAGAAGAGTGCTATTTTCTTTGAGCCGAGTTTGTTCAACGCATACTTGGTAAGATACTCGGCCTCGTCGCCATAGTCAGGGTAGGCTATGAAAACATACTTGAGCTTGTCCTTGGGCATCTGTTCCCAGATTCGGACATCTGCGTATGCAGTGATAAGGGGAATCTTGTTTTCCTCGTAAAAGTCCTTGGACGCATTGAGAATAGCCGTTCCAATCGGCCCGCACACAGCAAGAACGTTGCCCTTCATTTCCTGAAGATTCGCCAGCCCGCGAGTCGGGTTGTATGCGTCATCCTTCAGGACGAATTTGATTTTTCGGCCGTGGATTCCACCTTTGTCATTGATGTAGTCGGCCCAGGCTTTCATGCCCATTCCGGTAGTCCCCCAAAGGGCTGCGGGGCCGGACAATGGTGTCGTGCAGCCGATGGCCACCTCGGTGTCGGTCACCCCGGGGACATCCGCTGCCCCGAGGACTCCAGGCACTAGGAAGAGGACGGTTGCGAAAACAAGGATCAACCTTCTAATGCTCATCGTATGACCTCCTTTGCAAGTTCGAAAAAACTTGAATCACAGCCACTTATCGAAGAATGCGAAGCCGGATCCCTATTAATAAAAGGGCTTTCGAGTGGATATCCTTCACTGTCTTTATCTGAAAGGGTTGCCACAACTTTGGAGACGGACAAATGAGGACGGCAACAACAGGCTCACTTTCTCAGTTACATGAAAATCCGGGCGAAATCAACCTATAATTTTGTCACCAAAGGATTGGGTCAGAGAATCATCTTGGAGATAATTTCCTTCATGATCTCAGTTGTCCCGCCGCCGATGGACAGTATACGGCTGTCTCGGTAGAGTCTTTCTACGGGATATTCACGCATGTATCCATATCCACCATGAATTTGCACTGCTGCATGGCACACACGATCGCAGATATCAGTGGAGAAGACCTTGGCCATGGAAATCTCCTTGACCATATTTTCCTCCGCCTGAATTTTAGCCGCGATCCGATAAGTGAACTCACGGCTTACCTCAACCAGGACCGCCATATCCACCAGCTTGTGACGAGTAACCTGAAAACCGGTCAGCGGCCGACCAAATGCCTCCCTGGCCCCGGCATAGTTCAGGGACTCTTCCAGGGCCATTTGAGCCGTTGTATTGGCCATCACCGCAATGTAGAGTCGTTCTTTCTGAAAGTTGTGCATCAAGCCGTAAAAAGCTGCCCCTTCGCCGCCCAATCGATTTTCTGCAGGGACCCGAACGTCCACCAGCGAGAGTTCCGCAGTGTCCGATGCCCACCAGCCCATTTTACGGAGCTTTTTTGAGACCGTGAAGCCGGGTGTTCCGGTTTCCACAACCATAAGACTGATCCCCTTATAACCTGTTTCACCGGTCCTTACTGCCATAGTAACAAAATCAGCCCGGCAGCCTGAAGTGATCATGGTTTTGGCCCCGTTGACCACATAATAGTCTCCATCTCGAACTGCCCGCGTACGGATATTGGCCACGTCGGAGCCGCCACCCGGCTCGGTGATTCCCAGGGCTGCTATTTTTTCCCCTCGAAGAACAGGAGGTATGAACCGCAGCTTCTGTTCGGAGTTTCCCAGTGCCAGTATCGGCGGCAGTGCAATGCTGTGGGACATGAGACCGGCGGCGATGCCCCCCGATCCGGAACGAGTAAGCTCCTCGGTTACAACCACCTCGTGGAACAGATCGGTATCGATACCGCTCCAGTCCTCGGGATAGCACACCCCCATCAGGCCCACTTCAGCAGCCTTGACGAAAAGTTCTCGGGGAAACTCTCCTGTCTCCTCCCATTCCTCGACATAAGGCTTGATCTCCTTCTGGACAAAACGGGATACCGTCTGCCGGAGTATCCGGTGAGACTCCCCGAAGTAGTCTATTGTGGTCTGCATTGCTATCCTTGTTGAGACAGGCAGTGAGAGAACACCTGCCCCGGAATTTGCATCAATGATTATTTTTTAGGAGTTCATCCAGCTTTGGAGGCGGTATGACGAGAGCTTCACCCGATGCCACGGTCTCGCCCCGCTGGTTTGTCCATAAGAGGCTCAGCTTCACCCGCCTCTTGGCCTCAAGCTTTTCAGTAACCTCGGCAGTAGCCGTTATGGTGTCTCCAAAAAACGTCGGTGCTCGGAAACGAGTTGTAATTTCAAGGGCTATCGTTCCCAGCCCGGGCAACTTGGTTCCCAGAACAGGCGCTATGAGACACTGGGGGAGACCTCCATGAGCAATACGCTTCCCGAATGGAGTTAGCTTGGCGAACTCCTCGTTAACGTGCATGGGGTTAAAATCACCGCTGATCGCGGCGAAGAGCATGACGTCGGTTTCTGTGATTGTTTTGGAAAAAGAGGCCTTCATGCCCACTTCAATCTCATCGTAGCTAAATCCCAGCTCAAATTCCATGTTGTTCTTCCTCGTAGATTTACCCGGCTGGAGTCTTCGACAAAAATATAGAATAACGCTTCCTTTGAAAAGCGTTTTCGTCTCATACGCCTCGACGCGTTACTTTTTTCATGAATCTATACAAATAGAACCAAATGAATTATTTTACTTATTTG
>CAIXMD010000163.1 GCA_903920415.1 uncultured Desulfomonile sp. | reverse complement strand
GAACGCGGAGATATCCCGAAGATGAATCTTTTGTGAGGTAATTATGCCCCAGCTTTATATTCGAGGACAGAGTCTGGCCTATGCTGTTAAGCCAGTGAATTTTGATAGATCGTTACTCGCCCTATTGTTCATTCACGGTACTGGTGGTGACAGCAACGACTGGTGTGGGCAACTGGAAGGCCTTTCCTCAAGAGCCACCGTCATTGCTTTGGAACTTCCTGGTCACGGGACATCTGATCCGCCTGGGGAAACTAGTGTCCGGGCCTACGTGGAGTGGGTGGTGGATTTCATAGAAGAAGTAGGACTGAAGAGAGTCTTCGTTGTTGGGTGCTCCTTAGGAAGCGCCATTGCACAAATGATAGCTCTCTCACCAAGACCGTGGCTGGCCGGCATAGGACTCGTGGGTACCGGCGCGCGCTTAAGAGTGCATCCTGCTTTTCTTGATGGGTTACGTCAGGACAAAGAGAAAGCGTTAGGCATGCTTGCAGATTTTTGTCTTTCTCCAGCTACGGGAAATCCGCTTCGTGAAGAAATGCTGATAAAATATCTCCGCGCTGATCCGGAACTTATTTACAGTGATCTGATTGCCTGTAACGAATTCGATGTAATGGAAGAAATCCGGCAAGTTGATTTGCCTACGTGGATCATTGTGGGGAACGACGACAAACTTACACCACCCAAGTATGCTGACTATCTTCACAGTGCAATTAGTGGGTCTCGGTTGTCTACCATCTCCGATGCAGGTCATCTCGTAATGATGGAAAGGCCGGTTGAATTCAACAGGCAGCTTGCCGGCTTCCTTGTCGATGTAGGATTGATTTCGCTCACGTGATTCAGGTACTTGTGATCTCTCTCAAGAGATTAATGTCGTCGAGCATCATCCCAGCTCCTCGAGCTACAGTGGACAAGGGATCGTCGGCAACGATTACTGGGACACCAATCTCGCGACGCACCCTAATGTCTAAGTTTTTCAGAAGAGCGCCTCCGCCTGTCAGGACGATCCCGGTGTCGATAATGTCCGCGGCCAGTTCGGGAGGGCACTGTTCTAAAGCCAGTCTTACGTTGTCTATAATAGAATTGACAGAATCCATTATCGCTTGAATGATTTCGTTTGAGTTTATCGTAATGGTCTTGGGAATACCGTCCATAAGGTCTCTGCCTTTCACGTCAACCTCTTCCACTTCATCGTCAACGTAGGCGCGACCAACCAAAATTTTTATCTGTTCCGCAGTGGACAATCCTATGAGCATGCTATAATTTTTTCTCACAAAATTAAGTATGTCCATATCGAGCTTGTCGCCCGCTATTTTTGTGGAGTTGCTGTAAACTACCCCTGTTAGGGAGATTATGGCGACCTCGGTTGTACCACCGCCGATATCCACGATCATGTTGCTCATAGGCTCGGTTACAGGTAAACCGGCACCCATGGCAGCAGCCATGGATTCTTCAACGATAAAAACCTCATGCGCTCCGGCGTTGAAGGTTGCATCCCGGACCGCCCTACGTTCAACTGGAGTGACGCCGGAAGGGACAGAAATTATTACTCTCGGTTTTACGAAGGCTTTTCGACCGTGAACTTTCTGGATAAAATGTTTAAGCATCAAACTTGCCATCTCGAAATTGGCAATCACACCTTCCCTGAGAGGTCTAAATACCTCGATGGAGCCAGGGACCCGACCTATCATCTTTTTTGCGTCTTCACCTATCCAGACCTCTGAACTTCTCCTTCCTTTCTTGCGAATGGCAACCACTGACGGCTCGTTCAGCACAATGCCTCTTCCTCTAGAGAAGACAAGCGTGTTCGCTGTGCCAAGGTCGATAGCAATATCCTTTGAGATTCTTGATGCGATGAAATTAAGAAGCATCGGCAGCCTTATTTGCGCCCAAGCTGATTATAGCCATTGCCAAAATTGTTGTCACCAAGGCACAATCGTGTTTCATTCGGACAGAAATTTTGGCAACTAGTATAACAGTACGGAAATTCTTCCATATGTATTGATGGAGATATGCACAATAACAGGTTTGACGAACCTTGTTACTGGTTTGGACCATCAGTCTCAGTTTCGGGACAGACCCATTTACCTGAAGCGGATGATGGTTGCCCATCATTCGCGTTTGGAGGCCGAAAAAGTCGTCCGAAGCATAAACTTCTCCACAACACACTTCAATGTAGTGGCTTATCCTAAAGTTTCACGTCTATTATGGAATTCTTCTTTAGCTGTTCCAACCATTCTTTCATACGAGTCTGTATCTTATCGTTTCGTACAATAGAAATCACTTTGTTTTTAACTTTTTCGTATTCTTTTTCATCGAGAGCAGAAAGTATGCCGGAAGGCTTTTTCTGCTGATCATCAGTCTTTCCTGAATCTGCCCCGTTTTTTTGTTTACCTTTCAACTCGTTTTCTTCGGATGACTCAGAATCCGGATTCCGATTTTGACGAGTATCGCGTCGCTCATAAGCCTCTTTCCAACGTTTTTCCATTTCTTTGCGAGTTTTCTCTGGGAGAGGTACCTTTTTGACTTGTCGCCCCTGCGCGTCGGCAAGATAAAACATGATTATGGCATCTTTTGTCTTGAGAGGAGGGGTAACATCTCCCGGTTTCATGCGTTGGACCATCTTCTGTAAACCCGGCACCATATCCTTGTAGCTTATAAATCCAAGATCCCCACCATTCTTGGAGTTCGGGTCTTGGGAGTATTTCTGGGCTAGCTTCGCAAAATCTCCCCCGGCCACGGAGTCTTGAAAGATCCGTTTAGAAATTTCCATGACCTTATGCACATCCTTTTGCTTAGCCTCTGATGGGATTTTGAGGGTAATCTGTCTGAGCCTTATCTTTCCCCCTATGAACATCTCCTCGTGGGTCGGAATGTCAGGTTTAACTTGTTCTCCAGGTGGGCGTGCCGGTGTGAGACCCTCGACGAGTTTAGAGAATTGTTCGTCGATCTTATCTCGGTTAGCTATAAAGTATTTTTGGGCATCGTCTTCACTCATGGGTACTTTTCTGGTGACTTCACTATCAATGAGTCTGGTCAGCTTGAACTGGCGGGTCATTATTTTTTTATAATCCGCATATGTCATATCATTAGCCGCCAGAAAAAGGACAAACTGGTCCTGACTAAGATTGTTCCGCTTCCTTATTGATTCAATTGAGGCTTCTACCGCTTTGTCATCCAGATTGATACCTTTTTTTACAGCCTCTTGTTCGAGCAATCGGATTACGATGAGTTCATCGAGGATCTCTTTCTCGGTAGGCCATTTTCCAGGCGGGATCACGCCAAGCGGAAGATTCATGATATTTCTCATGAATGGCTGTTTGTGTTTCTTCAAGTCGGATTCAAGAATAACGTCGTTATTGACAACCGCCACCACCCTGTCCGAGTAAACGGACGAACTCACGCATTGGACCGTTTGGATGGAGATGACAATGAATACAATGAAAGTTAAAATGGACGATTTCATGCTTTTTGTTCCGTCTCGGTTGAGATAAGGTTCAACATTCCAAGAATAGTTTCGAATTGCTGCATCAACCTATGCTGGAGGTCCTCATTCCACAGCGATTTCAGGAAGTAATACCGAGCACTGTTTATGTAAACCATTTGAAGCGTGCCGCAAAGTCGCTATAACAACTGCTCTACGTCCAAGCGCATTCACTTCTAATAAAAAGTTATCTCTTTTTCAACCCTGACAATTCCAGATTCCTGTTTTTCCCCCTGGAGGGAGTCGTATGAGGAAATGACAAAGGTTCCCCTTTCACCGTAACCGTGCCGATCAAAAAGGCCAGCAGAGCAAAACACTTATCAATCCGTTTATCTACTGCGACCTCCCCTATTCGATAAGCTAGACGATCGCTGGGAAGTATCCTGACATTTATATCCCGCAGAGCCCATTTTACCAAGGTATCAGGACTTAAAGGTGTATCGGAATCAAAGGTGAACATAAGATCCTGCCCGTTATAATCGAGCCGGATTGCTCTAATTTCTTTCAGGGCTAGTCTGATTCTCATGATCTGAAAAAGATACGATGCCTGGACAGGTGTCTTTCCATAGAGGTCCAACATCTCTTCTTCAATGTCATTGATTTCTGAAGCCCCCGATGCTCTTGAAAGCCTCTTATAAAGATTCATGCGCTGTTGAGCTTCAGGCACATAGTCTGCAGGAATCAACGCTTCCACCTTCAAGCGGATTTCTGGATCTATTCGTGACAGCGTGGACTCCCCCTTTATATCCCGAACTGCTTGCTCCAGAAGGTCGAGGTACATTTCGTAACCCACCTGGGCAACGTGGCCTGACTGGGAGGTTCCCAGGATGTTACCCGCGCCGCGAATTTCCATATCCCTCATGGCAATTCTAAAACCTTGGCCCAGACTAGAATGTTCCTGAATCACGGCTAAGCGTTTAACAGCGTCTGGAGTCATCAGAGTTTCGGGAGGAGTGAGCAGGTAAGCGTATGCACGCATGTTTGAGCGGCCTACACGACCACGGATTTGATACAGATCAGCGAGTCCGAAAGTGTCGGCACGTTCTATGATGATCGTATTTGCACTTGGGATATCAAGTCCGGATTCTATTATGCTGGTGCAGATCAGTACATTAAATTTGCCCGTAACAAAGTCAAACATGACCCGCTCCAGTTCACGGTCAGCCATCCGGCCGTGAGCCACAGCTATTTTTGCTTCAGGCACCAGATTTTTTATGCTAGCTGCTCGCCTGTAAATTGTTTGAATTCGATTGTGAAGATAAAAAGACTGTCCGCCACGGTTTAGCTCCCTCAAAAGAGCGTCTTTAATCACCTCATCGGACTGTCTCATTACATAGGTCCTGATCGATAGCCGGTTAGCTGGTGGTGTTTCGATTACCGATAGATCCCTGATCCCAGTCAGTGAAAGGTTCAATGTCCGCGGAATGGGGGTGGCAGTCAATGTAAGCACATCAACATGTGCTTTGTACTTCTTTATTTTCTCTTTGTGGGCTACTCCGAACCGATGTTCCTCGTCCACAACCAGCAATCCCAGTTCTCGGAATGTGACATCTTTGTGCAAGAGTTTGTGAGTGGCCACGAGGAGATCTAGTTTACCGTTCTCAAGTTTCTTTAGAATCTTCTTTTGATCCGAGGGAGTACGGAAGCGGGAGAGTACGTCGACATTGATCGGATAACTTCCAAAACGGCGCTTGAAAGTTTCATAGTGCTGCTGTGCGAGGACAGTAGTGGGAACAAGAACGGCCACTTGCTTGCCATCCATCACCGCTCGAAACGCAGCGCGCAGAGCCACCTCAGTTTTGCCGTAACCTACGTCCCCGCAGACCAGTCGATCCATAGGAGTGTCTGAATCCATGGACTCAATGACATCCTGGATTGCTTTAGCTTGGTCAGGAGTCTCTTCAAATTCAAAGGATGCTTCGAATGTGGCTAGATTTTCATCCGGCGGTGAGTACGGAACGCGCTTGGTAATCTGTCTCTTGGCAAATATCTCCAATAGTTCGCCTGCCATCTCCCGGATGGAGTGTTTCACCTTTGCCTTGGTCTTGGCCCACCCCTTTCCTCCGAGACGATCGACCATCGGTGGAGCTTCGGAACCAGAAATATACTTTTGGATCACCTGAAGTCGATCAAGCGGGTGGTACAATAGATCACCCCCGGCATATTCGATAACCATGACCTCACCAGGAATGCCGTCGAATTCCATGTGGGCCAGCCCTCTAAAAATACCAATCCCGTAATCCTCGTGAACAACCGCATCTCCCTCCACGAGATCAGTTAGGGATGAGATGAAAGCACCACCGACTCTTTTTTGTGGAAGACTTCTTACCCTGGTTCCAAAGATTTCTTCTTCGGTCAAGATTATGCGCCGGGCGTCATCAATACGGAAACCTGACGAAAGTGCTCCCACATAAAGACGAATTCCTGGAGCCGGTTCTGAAACAAAATTGTTGGATTCAAAGCATGTTCCTCTAAAATCCAAACCAAGGTCGTATGGTTCCAAAAGATTCATCAACCTATGGGCCTGTCCTTGGGTATGGCTCACCAAGAAAACTTCGCTCCCCTCATCTCTCCATACTTTCAGTTGCTTGACCAGGCTTGCCATTCCGGCATCAAAAGCCTGCGACTGCAGAAGGTTCCTTCTCACATCGGTGTTCGTGCAACACTTGATGCGGAACCTGGTGAGGTGTTCCTCCTCGATCTCGAGATCAGACATCACAAAAGTACGAAATTTTTTTATACAGGAGTCAAAATCATCTCGAGAGAGATAAAGCTGTTCAGGCAGAGGCACTGGCCTCCCCGCCTCAGTAGCTGATTGATTACCGCGAAAAATTTCTTCCTGCAGATCTTCGAAAGCTCTCCCTATCGTATGTTCATCAGGCAAGACCAGGGTGGCATCTCGGGGAAGGTAATCCATAATGGATTCTAAGTTTGGGAAAAAGTACGGAAGATAGTATTCAGCTCCAGGAAATTTTTTGGCTTGTTGGAAGTCATCCAAGAGTCCCTGCCTGATACGTTTCTCTACCCCTCTTTCTTCGCAGCTCACGAGAAGTCTTTGAACTGCTGATTCCCTTTCCGATTGGTCGGCGATCAACATGTGGATGGGCGCTACTTGGATCTCAGACATTTCCTCTCTGGATCGCTGATTTGCCGGATCGAAGAAACGGATTGATTCGATAAGATCCCCGATCTGCTCTATTCGTAAAGGGTAGGAATACAGCGGAGTATATATATCCATGATGAAGCCCCGGACGGAATAATCGCCGATGTCTTCCACTAGAGGGGAGCGGGAATAGCCAGCCTGAACAAGTTGTCGGATAATAAGTTCCCGGTTGATATCCTGCCCCACGGACAGGGAAAAAATGGATCGAAGAAATACAGACCGCGGGATAATTTTTCGGATAAAGGCGCCAAGTCCTACAGAGACGATACGTGGAACTGGGCCTTCCAACAGGCGGTAAAGCGTAGCCATCCGTTCCATCCAAACATCCGGCTCGTGCCCTCCGAAGGAGTAAGGGAGAAGATCCGAAGAAGGGTAGGAAACCACTAGATCACTGAGAGGATTCCGCGAATGTTCGTCTTCTCCTAGAAAAAAACGGGCATCCGATGCCCCGACAGCAGCCCTTTCGCCGTCTGAATGGATCGTTACTATTGTTCTCGCACCACTTCTGACTGCTCCTGCGAGCATGAAAGCCGCGGCCGAACCCTGCAAACCATATATTCCACCGTTCTCCTCGGAACGTCCTAAAAATTGAATAGCGATGTCTAGTGGCCTAGATAATGAGGGTAACAATGGAGGGACTCTCTCCGACAGAGAATTACGGCCATCGTTGAAAATGGTTGGATCAGCCTACCACACGCGCGCTTTCAATAAAAGCGTTCAAGCTCCATTGACTTAAGCTTGGCGATCAGTTATCCATGAGAGCCGATATTGAAAACGACTCAACAGCGATGAACCCGGAGAAGGGTGGGAGGAGGATGTTTGGCTGAGAAGAAAATCACTCGTAAAGATCTGCTCAAGGAACCCGATGAATTCTTGACTTCCACCAGTAAAGCGATTTTGTATTCTCGAGAGCATCCACGTCAGGTTCTCTTGGTTTGCGCGCTCTTATTGCTCTGCTTGGCAACGGCTGTGGGAATCTATTCATATATAAGTCAGCGTGAGAAACAGAGCAACAAGCATTTCCAAAAAACCGCCGCTGAGTACGAAGCGGCGACTCTTTCAAACGAGCCTTTGACTACGGAGAAACTTGAAAAGCTGTTCAACGAGTTCGATGTAGTGGCAATGAATTACGCTACACTGCCGGCTGGAGAAAAAGCTCTGTTGTATACCGGTCATATTCTTTTCAATAAGAAGGACTACAAAGGGGCTTTGGAACGATATAAAGGCATGCAATCAACCAGTCTTGTGAAAAAAGGTCTGGCTCCCCTGGTATTGTATCATATAGGCAGAACCCTCTTGGCTCTGGATGATTACGAACAGGCTGTGCTGATTTTCGATCAACTTTCCAAGGATACTAATTCCCCTTATCGTCGAGAGGCTTATGCCTCGATAGCTCGAATCTACGAACTGATGAATAAGAACAAAGAGGCGGTTCAGGCATACCGCCAGTATTTAAAGATATTCCCAGAAGCCCCTGACGCAGCTTTCGTCAAGTCTCGGATAGCTGATCTTTCAAAGCAGGGATGAAAAGACACAGTTGACAGATTTCCACTACTGGCCGCATTTCGTAAAAAATCTTGGCCCTAGCTTACTACCCTTTGGATTATCACTTCCGTCTGGGATACCCAGACACTGAAAGAGACCCCGTCCAACTTAATTTGATAAAACCCTCTGTGTTCCAGGACATGGGGGCTAAAAGCGTCTTCTGCCAGCAGTTCATCAAGGATCGTCCTCACCTCTGAAAACGAAAGGTCCTCAAGGAAAACAATCGTAAACACCCGATCGGCATGGAAGAAAGGCATCGAATCCATGGCTGAAACTCTTAATCTTAGGATAGACTAATCTATGACCGTGGACAACAAAAGAAATGTTATCTCTTGACAGCCTGGAAGATTGTCTGTAAGAGTCCTTCGGGGGATTATATACTATTTTTATTCCGTAATGGGATGGTAAAAAAGGAGGAGTGATTATGACGAAAGCGGATCTAGTGGCCCGTATAGCGGAGGAAGCCGGTATATCAAAGAAAGCAGCCGGAATGGCTCTGGATTCTGTGGTGGAAGTAATTCACGAGGTGCTCAAGAATGGAGACAAGATCCGGGTTACGGATCTAGGGAGCTTCAGTGTTATCAAGCGGAAAGCACGCAAAGGTGTAAACCCGAGGACGGGCAAACCCATCGCTATTCCGGCCACAACAGCCCCTAAATTTACTTCGTCCAAAGCTTTGAAAGAGGTAGTAAACAAGTAAAACTGCTCCTGAGGCTGAGAGTCAATCCAAAAAATGGATCTATAATTTCTGAAAGTACTAATATCGTATCACTTATTATAACCAATATTGAGTGAACAAACATTACGGTGTCCAAATACTTAATATGGAAAAATGCAATTATTATTCCCTGTAATCCTAATTCTTATCCTGTTTGTCCAGGGTTGCGCTCCTTTGAAGGACGGTCGTTTCGTCGGTAGAGATGGAAAAGAAAGTCCGTTCAAACCACAGTCTAGGGATATTTATGAACCTCCTACAGATCCGACGTCGAGATATTAAGCACGACAGCTACTTACTTTGTTGGCGGTTTAAGCCATTCTTTTTGCATCTTCAATACTATTATGAGAAAATCGCAAAACCTTTCCATTGGAAATTCACCAGAGAAGAACCGACGAAAATTCTCTCGGAACTCTTTGACCAAGAGCAATACCACGAAACCATGCTTCTAGCTGCCTGAAGCTCAAGATCATAATACTTCTTTGAACTATTGGACGGTAGTACTTAGTAACTATAGGGTTTAGATAAATTGTTACTGAATTCCTTTCCGAAGAGGGATTACGGATGAGTTTTGCCGAGTCACTGGCGAACGCTTTCCTCACATTACCGGCAGAGGGTTATCGCGCTGTTCAGAAGGTCAGGGAAAAGGCTTATTCGATGGGCCTTTTTCAAAGTCGAAGAGCCCCTGTTCCTGTGATATCTGTCGGAAACCTAATAATGGGAGGCAGCGGGAAAACCCCCTTGGTGATTTGTCTGGCCGAGATGCTTCTTGAGATGGGTATGAGACCTGCTGTCGTGAGCAGAGGGTACAGAGGCACTAACCGCGAGCCGTACCTAGTAGTAGGGGAAGGCACTCGGAGTGGTCCTACTGTGGGACCTTCCGTCGCAGGCGATGAACCTTACCTTATCGCACAGCGACTACCAGATATTCCCGTGGTCATAGGGCGTATCAGAATTCACCCGGTTTTTGCAGCATGTCAACTTTTCTCCATTGACGCGGTCATTCTTGACGATGGTTTCCAGCACATGGCACTCGGACGGGATTTAGACATAGTGTTAATAAACGGCTTTGAGGATCGAATGTTTCCACTGGGGCGTCTTCGAGAACCCCTTTCGGCTTTAAGGAGGGCTGACATGGTGGTCCTTGTGGGTCTTGGAGTGTCGATTCCCGGTCCAGCTCAACGTTACACGCAGGGTTTACCCGTCTTCTCATGTTGCCAGAATCCTGTGGGCCTAGTAAGCGACCCATCTTCTCCTCTTGTTAGCCTGTCAGTGCTTGAAGGGAGGCCGGTTCTGCTGGCATCGGCAATAGCCAATCCCGAACGATTCAGGGATACAGCGCGGGAACTTGGATGGAAAATACTTGATCACAGGATTTTCCCCGATCATCACGTTATTACGGACAGCGAACTCCGATCAATACTCACTCAATGGGCAGAGGCCACGGTGGTGGTCACTGAAAAAGATTGGGTAAAACTTCCTCAATGGTTCAAGAATACCGGGCGAGTGAGAGCTTTGAGGATCGAGTTGGTCTTTCCTGATAAGGAGGCATTCAGGAGAACTATCCTAGGTCTCATCACTGACAGATCGTGCTGAGTTATCTCCTGGAAAATAGCCTCGATTCTTGATAATCGTTTTGAATCATCATCAATGAAGGAATTGAATTCATTTAAGTTTAATTGATAAGAATTCCTAAAGTATGTTATAATTTTTATATCTAAGTAATTTTTTCAGAAGGACGCCGATAGATGAAAAGTGGCAAAGGGCTAGTTGAGATGCTGAAATTCGGCAGGGAGAAGCCTCACGAAAATGTGATAGATGTCGAACAGGGGAAGAAGATTTTTAGGTATGATCCCCAAAAGGAGTGGTTCTCGGAGACATTAGTAAAGTACGGAGCGGCATTTGAACCTGAATCATCTCCATTGCCGGAAGATGCGGAAGTCCCTGTAAAGGGATGGATAGAACTGCATGAACCTAACATGAGAGTATGCCTTTCGGTTACCGCTGAAAAGCCTAAAATTCCTCGACTGAGTAGCAGGAAGTTAAGAACGCATGTGACAATTCCACGAATTTATCCTGCTGTATTACTTTATTTGGCTAAGACAGAGAAAGGAAACCTTCCTGCTGATGAGACTTTTCTGATCGATGCCAAGGCTCCTTGCAAAACGAGCAATAGGTCAGTTGATGTCATTATTAAAGTTTTTCCTACACCTAAAAGAAGAGGGCCAAAGTCATTCGAAGGTGTCAACGGACTGTCCGAGCCTGCGGTTCCGAAGTCTCTGAAAGTTATAAGGCGCCGTGGAGAGCAGGAACCGAAAATTTTCGAGACAACCGCAAGGCCCTTACCAAGGGCAATGTTGGATGGTATTCGTTTCGACTACGAAGCGGAAGGCAATGATCCGTTTGAGTAGAATTATTAAGTTCCCACGCATCAGCACCACGAATTTGGTAACTGACGCAAATGAGAAAAAAGCTACAGCGAACTGTCTCTCCTAGACTCGGAAATTTCATGCCAAGCTGATCGGAAATAGGAGAAACTTATCCGAAGGTCTCACCTTGAGCACTCCACATATTCCAGAGCCGGCGAATTTGATAATAAGTGTTCTGACTTCCGAAGGAAACATGCTGGGTACTGTTACTCAACTTCTTGCCGAGAAGGTAGGCCCCACCGAAGAAGTAATAGGACCTCTTGCATTCGATTACACTAAATATTACGATGACGAGATGGGGCCGGGGATTAAACGCTGGCTGCTGTTCTTCACGGAATTGCTTGATGGAGCCGAACTAGCTCGAATCAAGTGCTTGACGAATCAAATAGAGCAGTCATATTCAGAAAAGGGAAAGAGGCGAGTTAACCTAGACCCGGGGCTTATGACTCTGGGTAATTATGTTCTTGCCACGGGCAAAAATAATGCTCACAGGATATATTTGGGTGCAGGCATTTTTGCAGACCTGACTTTAATTTTTCGCGGTGGTAGTTATCGACCCCTGGAGTGGACATATCCAGATTATGCTGGGGGGGAACTCATAACTTTATTAAATAGGCTTAGAAAGAGCTACAAATGCAGGCTGGAAAGTCAATCGTTCACAAGTACATCAAGAGTATGACAGGGTTCGGTCGGGGTAGGCACATACTGGGCGACTTAGAAGTCGTCGTTGAGATTCGATCAGTCAACCACCGGTTCCTGGATATTTCGGTCAAGATGCCAAAATTTTATAATTGTTTTGAGCCCGAAATCAGGAGGATAATTGCGGACAGCATACAAAGGGGAAAGCTCGATGTAGCGATTACGCGTACTGGTGGGAAAAGTACCCTTATGGATGTTGTGCTGGATTACAATTTGGCCGAAAATTACCACAAATGCCTCCTGGAACTCAAAGAAAAATTTGATTTGGCAGGCACAATAACCTTATCGGACATGTTGACGCTCAAAGAGGTGATCTCTCCTTTAGAAAAGGCCGAAAGTATTGAACGGGAATGGCCATTGGTGGAAAATAGTCTCAGGAAAGCACTTTCCGAACTTGAGATGATGAGAAAGACTGAAGGGGCTGCCTTATGGCTGGACATTGAATCAAGGCTGAACTCCATAGGGACAACAGCAGGATTCATCGGTCCTCTCGTCGACCAAGTTACTGTAGCGGTCAAAGACAGGCTGGAAAGAAGAGTTAGAGAATTGACGGGTGGCCTGGAGCTTAACGTGGATCGCCCCTTGCAAGAGGTGGCTCTCATGGCTGAAAGGTCTGACGTCACAGAGGAGCTTACTCGCCTCCAGAGCCATGTTGAGCAATTTTTATGTACTGCTCGTGAAGGGTCTCCGCTTGGAAGAAAGCTGGATTTCCTCCTCCAGGAACTTCAGAGAGAAGTCAATACCTTGGGATCAAAATCAGCATCTACCGATATTGCCGCACATGTGGTAAAAATGAAGGCGGAAGTAGAAAAAATCAGGGAGCAAACCCAAAACATTGAATAGGTAAGAGATACAAAATGGCAAGAGTAACTGTTGAAGATTGTCTTGAAAAAGTCGAAAATCGCTTCGCTTTAGTCATCCTTGCTTCCAAACGCACAAAGGAATTAAAAAGAGGAGCTCCTTTGCTGGTCGTAGACAGGGACAACAGAGAAGTAGTTATGGCTCTGCGGGAGATAGCAAAAGGCAAGATTGTCGGTCGCCTCCCCTCCACTGAGGAAATGAACGATAAATCCGACCTTGTAGTAGACACAAAATCCAATTGACCAGTAATAGATACTCGCCCCGTACTCAGATTGTCTTGTATGGGATTCACCCGGTTCAGGAAACTCTCAAGGCCGGTAGGAGACGGATAGACGAAATTTATATGACGCGGGATCCGGCGGCATATCGGGAGGTGGCCGTCCTGCTCAAAAAAGCAGGGTTCCCCCTCACGAGGGTTTCTGAAAGAGAGATCCTTGATGTAGCAGGATCCCCACATCATCAGGGAATCGCAGCCAGAGTGCGACCAT
>CAIXMD010000162.1 GCA_903920415.1 uncultured Desulfomonile sp. | reverse complement strand
CGGCTCGTCGATCATTCTGGGATCCGGATCCAGCTCGATTACTCTTAGAAATTCTTGCCAACTCTTCCTTTGGATGAGTTCGCCGAGCCGCTCGCGATTCTTGCCTTCTTCCATCCACCAGTCCCAGACTTTCTCAATCAAATCTTTCAGTTCTTCATATGGGGGTTCCATAATCATGAAGGGAACCGTAAGCGTGGACATCTGAGCGCCTTCCAGAATGGGGGCTTTGGCGCCAAACAAGATTGATGCACCCGTTTCCTGACCGATTCTCAGAGCTCGAGGCATGACATTGAGGCAGTGCATGCAACGCGTACACTCTTTGTTGTTGATTTCCAGCTTCTTGCCATCCCATGACATGCAATCAGTGGGGCACAGATTGATGACTTCCTTCATTATGTCGAACTTGCCCCAGTCCCTACCGGAATGGGCACCGGCGTTGGGAAGAAACTCACCGCCGACATAAGCCTTGACTGCTTCCTGATCCATACGAATGTCGTCTCTCCAGGTTCCGATGACAGACATATCCGACCTGGCAATTGATGCCACACAGCCGTTTGGGCAACCATCAAACTTGAACTTGAACTTGTAGGGGAACGCGGGTCGGTGAAGTTCGTCCTGATACTCCATTGTCATCTGGTAGCAAAGTTCCTGGGTATCGTAGCAAGCGAACTGGCAACGAGCCTTGCCCAGGCAGCATGCAGGGGTCCGAAGATTGGAACCGGATCCCCCAAGGTCTTGGTTCAGTTCGTGTGTCATCTCGAAGAACAGCGGCTCCAAGTGCTCGGTAGTTGTTCCCAGGAAGATTATATCCCCCGTGGATCCGTGCATGTTTGTCAGACCGCTACCGTGTTTTTCCCACAGATCGCAGAGATCGCGAAGGAACTTTGACGTGTAAAATTTACTCGCGGGTTGATTGACTCGAACGGTGTGAAAATGAGCCACACCCGGAAATTGCTGAGGCTGATCGCAGTACCTCCCGATGATCCCCCCGCCGTAACCGAAGACTCCTACGATTCCGCCGTGCTTCCAGTGGGTGATTCTATCTTCAAACGACAGTTCCAACACTCCAAGAAGGTCATCGGGGGCCTCCTTCAAAACTTGTTTCCCATTCGCCGCCTGCTGCTTGATATCGGAAACAAAACTTGGCCATGGCCCACTTTCCAACTGATCAAGCATAGGGGTATTGTGTTTTCCCATTAAGGTTCCTCCTCTCTCGACTTAGGTTTCTTTACCTGGACTTAAACAAGCTTTCTTTTTCGAGGGACCCTGTGAAAATATAACGATCCCAAAGGAAAGTCCTTGCCCTCCTGACTTACCTTGGGATTCCACGGATCCGATTTGCTGGCGGGTTAAGTGAACGTGTATGGTTCATGTCACCCAAACGTAGATTCGAGTGACTTTAATGCGAATTGCTTAGGCAAGTCAAGAAAAAAAAACTGGACATTCAAGATAAATAACGCTTTTTGTCGCGACATGAAACTGCAGCCCCCAATTCAATGATCCGAGGAAATTGTTTCCAAGGCTTGTTGTTCGGACGCTTGTCAAGCAACCAGACAGAAAATTTCAGCTTTTCCCTGAAGCAGGTTCACCCAGGACTCAGAAAGGTTTATCATATGAGAGACGACATGTTCACCCTGACCTTGAAATGAAACCCAGTGTTTAAAATTTTTAAGAGGCCAAAACTCAATAAGGCGGATAGACGTAGTGAAGTACGGTCCTGAAATTGGAGTTAAATTCTCTTACTCTTCTCCAGCAGGCACTCTTCCATTCCATGACGAAGAGTTGGAAGCCCACCTGCCGCTGAATCGGCCTGGCGCTGAAGAAAAAACCTCTTTAAAAATAACATATAAGAGTTATTTACTTGGAATCAGGCACTTCATCCTCGGTAACTGGGACCGCTTTGTCGCTGCCGTAACTGAGCAGGGTCCTTGTGGCTTCCAGCAAGTAGCAGAAATCGAAATAATAGCTGAAAAGCATGGAAGCGACTATCATCCGGCACGTCTGAGAGCACGAACCGGGGAATCACACGTCGATTTCGTAGTCAATGTCGCTCTTACCGACAGAGGGAAAAAACGTTTGCTCAATGAGTTTCAACTCCTGAACTATCTGCATTCTGAACACCGGCAAAGTTTTATCCCAAGGGTCTATTTTCTGGAACGAGAGTGCTTATCTGGAGACAACGGGGATAAAATTCGAATTGTGATGTTTTTGGGTGAGTGGTTCGACGGCTACCACGAATTCCACTTGTCTTGTAATCCCCAAACAGGCTCTCTTATAACAGTCCTCTGGGACATGGACAGAGGGCATGAGGAGCTGTCGTCTCAGGAGGTTCAAGAGATTTACAGGCAAGCCGCATTTATCCTGACTTATTACTATGACACTGAAAGATACTGCGAGATCTTTCCTTGGCATCATGCCTCCGGTGACTTTGTCGTGTGTCGCTCAGATGCCGGTATTCAGGTGAAACTCGTCACGGTAAGGCAGTACATCTCTCGCATTGTATTTGAGGAAAACAGACCTGAAAACAGGATAGAGGCTCTCCTGATCTTTCTCGCTAACCTTACGGTCAGGATGCGCCTAGACAGGCTGGATGGAATCGGGGACACCTTATGGGCTGGTGGTCACTGTGTTCAGGGAACGGTTTCGGGTTTTTTCGAGGGTTTGGCAGCGAAAGCTTCAATAGGGAGCAGTGCGCCGCCTTTGCGAGATGAACTGCTCCGATTATTAAGTCGAATATCCCCGGGACACTTAGCGGAACTTTTTGAGGCGGTTGTAGAATCCTATCACAAGGACGCGCCTGATGTTGCAGTTATTCTGGAACACCTGCCCGAACATGTTTTTCAAGTCTACCAAATTCTCAAACAAGTTGATAAGTTAAACCGATCAAGGACATAACTGAGTCCGAAAGCACTCAAGATAGAGCCGGTTTTCTTAAAAAGTAAATCCTTATAATCGTTGGGCAACTGCTCACGGTTAAGCTTGATAATACTGAACTCCGCCTTCACCGTGAACACTTGCCCACACGAAGGGCCTGTTTGTCAGAAACTTTGTATCACCCAATCTTGCTGCGCAAGTCCTTGCCGGCAAGCGGGTTATAAAGCTTGAGAATGGCCACCTTCATCACATCCAGTGTTTTCATGCTCACGATCATATCCATCAAAGTATTCTCTGCATTGACCGGCAAAACGCAGCAATTTAAAGAATCGAATTTCATGTCGGGAAAACCTTTGG
>CAIXMD010000161.1 GCA_903920415.1 uncultured Desulfomonile sp. | reverse complement strand
TGCCATGAGTGTCAGAGGCAACGAATTCTTCTCTTTGGCCATGGGAGCGAATCTACGAGGAGCACCTCGACCGAATCCTACCGGACGTCCACTGCCCATTCCGTAACCCATAGAGGGAGGAGGAAAGCCGGCTGGACCGCACATAGGCGGGAGACATGCCGGTGGTGCGCACATTGCCATAGGAGGGGGGCAGCAACGCGGTCCACATCTCAAATGGGTTATAACTGAGTCTACGACTTTGAAAGGAAGGGCAATCACGCCCGTAACTAGTCTGAACGCTCCCACACAGATCATAGCAAGCGGATTAGGTTCACATATGGGTGGTGGGCAGCAAGGGGGGGGGCCGCACACCGGCGGGGGACAAACGGGTGGTGCGCACATAGGAGGCCCACATACTGGTGGTGGGCAGATGGGTCCACCTGCTGATACTTCGACCAGCGAACCCGAGATCAACATTATGCTGACCGTGAATGCAATCGCGATAGATCTTATACTCATAAAATCCTCCTCCAAAAGGCGGGTCGGCAACGTATACTTAACGTAATCACAAAGCCACCGCTGATATCACATCTTGAATAAAATGTATTTTATCAGACACTCAGTGCCCATGTCAATGCATAAAAGCACCCAGTATTGAATCTGAGAAGCTCAAAGCCGGCATCAGGCTTAGTCACTCTGGTCGTCCCAGATTACTTCCTCCTCCTTTGTTTCGGTTTCAGGCCTCTTAGGAAATCCTACCTCACCGCAACCGAAGTCAAGTGAGCGACTAGGACCGAGTTGTTCCAGAACCCTACGCTCGAAAGATCGACCTGAATGGTGCCATTCCTGAACAGCCATATCAACAACCGGTTCATGATTCCTGTCAAATCGGATCGTACCCCTGGGCCCTTCTATGGTGATGTCTTCGATAAACTTGGCTAATTTTGTAGGGTCATTCTTGTCTTCGGGAATGGCATGCGCTGCTTGATAAATTATGTGAGCCATGTCGTAGCCCTCCGCTGCCCTCTCGGCGTAGGCGACGTCGATTCCTAGTTCCTGCTTCAACCTACTAGTGAAATCCTGCGGATCCTTCATGGTTGAAAGAGTTCTTACCCCTAAAGAAGTCTTCCCTAAATTCGTGAGAGTACCGGGAAATGCCGTGAGAGACTCTGGACCAATCACAGGAAGTTTAGAATTGGAAGAAACACCGCGAAGAGCCTTAAGAAAAACTGATGTAGCCTTCTGTCTCAGCGAAGCGAAAACAAAATCCGGTCTCGATTTTTCAATTCCGTCCAAAATGCTTTTTGCTCTTCCGGATGCTGACTGAAACATGATTCTATCTGCAAAAGTTCCCCCGGATCTTTCAAATACATAGGCGAAGTAGTCTGCTTCCTCATTTCCTTGTACGTCATCCTCTCCGGTAATGAACGCTCTGGCCCCTATATTTTTCAGAGCCCAAGGAGCTAAGGGCTGACTCGACTGATAAGTATTCGGACGTACCCTAAAAATTGCCGGCTGACACATCTCGCCGGCGCCAAGGCGCACTGAAGGATTTGTGACAAAAAGGATTGCGGTCCCTCCGGAAAGTCCGTGAATAGTCTTCTCTGATCCATTGAGAGAAGGAGGGCCAACAAGGAAGTGAACTTTGTTATTTACGAGCAGCTCGGCAAGGGCCTCCAGGGTTTTTTCATCGTTAGGGCCAGAATCTTTCTTCAGAATTTCAAGAGAATGGGCTCTTTTTTCTTTCAAGAAAAAATCGAAGCCGGCAACCATAGATCGAGCTTCTTGAGCCAATGGGCCTTGATCGGGAAAAATAAAACCTACTTTCAAAGGGTTGGTTTCATCTGTCCCTGCCCAACTTACGCGCATCATCAGGGCTGTCAAAGAAATCCCGGTCCCAACCAGAAAATCGCGGCGAGAAATAGGAGAAGATTCGTTTCCTTTGGGCGTGCTGAAACTCAATTCCTCGCTTACGACACAACCGAAACTGTCCATGTACGGTTCGATGTCATGTTCCGCGATATTTCCACGATGAGGCATCTGTCTTCCTCTTCCCCCGATCCCGAAAAATAACCGGAATCAGTGGAGATTTCATTACGAAATCCTGCCGATTGTGAGATATCCTACCTTAAACCTTCGGGCGTGTAAAGAAGAGCGGTTAAGCGAAATGAGCGTTGGAGATCACCCGGCGGAAAACAAAGATCGAGGGCAGGAGGTTAGTGCTCTCGATGCAAAGGAGGGGCAGGTAAGGGGGCTTCGCGAAATTTTTTCTGCAGGGCTTCAAGTCCCGTAGAAAGTCCGTTTAGTAAGTCCTTGTTTTCCTCACGAAACTTTCGCACACCTTCAAGAGTCTTTCCCCAGTCTTGAAGGACATTGCGCGAGCTGTCATCAATCTTCTCGCCTAATGGGGTTAATAGATCTCTTGATAAATCCTTTCCGAAGCCGAATATTTTCTTGGTAATTTCCTTTCGGTCAGGATCTTTAGAAAATGCCTCGATCTCCCCTTTCAGGATCCCTTTTGTAGCCGGATAGAGCTTCTTACCCAACAATTCTCCTTCACTTTCAAGCTGTGAGTCCGGTATATTCATAAAAGAGTCCCTGAGCTTAACACCGGCCGCTGACACGGCTCCACTCACAAAGGGATGCACTGCCTCCACTGCTTTTTCGCCCTGGGAGGGGCCCAGCAGGTAGCAATAGATCAGCTTCATCGCCCCGTACACCGCCAAGACGATCACCACGACTGTCAGAATAAGCTTTGCTGTCTTAATCATTCCCAACAATCAAAAAGAATACCAGTCCCAAGAATCCGGTGGATGGTATCTCAGGGCCCGTCTCAGTTCAGGGCATCGGTCGGCCCCATGACTGACCCGCCGTATAACTAGAGCTAATCCTGGTTTTACTCATGGGCTTGCGCATAGGTGGAGCGCAAACTGGGGGAGGGCACTCCATACGGACCCACATTACTTGGCAACTTCTTGGTGCAAAAGAGTCCTGTGAGCACTTTACAATGGCCATCTCAGACGCGTGGCCAGGAGTCGGCCCAAAACCCTGATACAAGGCTCCACGGAAATTTTGAGCCGTGGCTACGAAGAATGAATTCGCATCGGCGGACCCAAAAATCATAATGATGGCCATAATACCAGCACAAAAAAGCCAATACTTTCTATTCATGTTTTACCTCCAGCAACATAAACAACCCAAAAAAAAACATCTCATAACCATATGTAAACTAGACACTGGGAACCGAAGAAAGTTCTCAGCGAGCACACCCTGAAATCCTCAGATCCTCCACAAAGGAATCTTACAGATTTACGAAGAGCCTCTTTCCTGCATAAAGGAGGGCTGACCCGTCGCCTCAAGAACACTTCGCCAAAGTTTTCCATTGAGGTCGACTTGCTTTCTGCCCTTTACGATTTCCTTTATGGGGATATAAACAAACTGATCGTTCAAACTTCCCACGACCATATTAGTCTTACCGGCCATTCCCGCATGGACTGCTTCCTGGCCGAGGAATCCGCAGAAGACCGAATCATTAGCAGTGGCCGGAACCGAACGAATCATGTAGCTCGGATCAATGTACTTCAGATTTATCTCAATTCCCTTCGAACGGAAATGTTCCGAAATGCGTTGTTTTAGATACAAGCCTATGTCTCCCAACCTGGGATTACCCGATTCATCGGTCCCTTCAGCATTGCAATATTTTTGACCAGCTCCCTCGGCTACCACTATTACGGCATGCTTCCTGAGGAGTAGCCTCCTTTCTAGCACTTCTAAGAGTCCATGTGGACCCTCGATGTCGAAGTCCGATTCTGGAATAAGGACAAAATTGGCATCCCTTTTATCTAATTCTGCACTTGCCGCGATGAATCCCGAGTTTCGACCCATGAGCTTGACCAGACCGATTCCATTTGGTGCTCCAGTAGCCTCCACATGTGCCGACCCGATAGCCTGAGTAGCCATGCTGACAGCAGTGTTGAAACCAAAGGACCGAGAAAGCAAATTGATGTCGTTGTCTATAGTTTTTGGAATACCGATGATGGCTATCTTGGATCCATGATTGTGAATCTCTTCGGTAATCTTTGCCGCTGCCCTGAAGGTTCCGTCTCCACCGACGGCGAAAAGTATCCCAACGTTCATACGTTCCAAGGCATCCACGATCTCCTCAATGTCTTGTGGTCCCCTGGACGACGACAATATTGTACCACCCAATTCATTGATTTCAGACACAATATCAGGGGTGAGTTCCATCACAGGATGACCATATTTGGGAATGAAGCCCTGAAGGCCATATCTGATGCCAAGGATATTCCGAACTCCGTAAGTGTGGTAAAGCGTTAAGACTACGGAGCGAATAACATTGTTGAGGCCTGGACATAGTCCGCCGCAGGTCACTATGGCGCATTTGAGCTTGCTTGAATCAAAGAAAATCTTATCCCTTGGCCCTGCCCGCAGGAATGAAATGGGTTTTATTCCTTCTCTGATATCCTCCTCTACCTTTTCCGCTGAGAGGTTGAACAGCACTCGTTCATTGTCCTCTACATAATGGACCATGTTTAAAGGGGAGCTAATTTTGGATTCTCCAAGAGTTTCTATAGTTGTATCCATATGTTATGGTCTGAAGCCTATAAACGTTTTTGGACCTTCAACTTCTGGAGGAATTCCAATCGTGGCTTAAATAGTGACTTACCCTACATGAAGTTCTCAAAAAAGTCCATAACAAAAAGCAGTTAGTCCTTCGTTACCAGCTAAGAAAAGCTTCCAATAAAAAGTCAATGTTATCGAGTGGCGCCAAGAAAGATCACACATTGAATCGGAACAGTATGATATCCCCGTCTTCGACCTGATAGTCCTTTCCTTCGAGTCGCACCTTGCCGGCCTTATGAGCCGAGGCCAGAGATCCGGCCTCCTCAAAATCCGCGAACGCAACGACTTCAGCCCGAATAAAGCCTTTCTCCATGTCCGAATGCACTGTGCCGGCCGCCTTCAAAGCGGTTGAACCTTTTACTAACGGCCATGCCCGGACCTCTGGGTCGCCTGCGGTGAAAAACACGATCAGTCTGAGGAGTTGAAAGGATGTCTTAATGATTCGGTCCTTCGCCCCTTGTTCCAGGGACATCTCACTTAAAAACTCGTTCGCATCCTCCGGGCTTAACCGTGCGATCTCTGCTTCGGTATCCGCGTACAGCCAGTCCAGAGCCATGAGTGGTTGGTTAAAAATGTACGCGGCTATTTCATCTAAGGCACGTCGAGCGTCATCCGGTTTAAGGGTTTCCCCAACATTCATCAGAATAAGTTCCGGCTTCGAAGAAAGGAAAGAGAAACCTTTAAGCTTTTCAGCCTCGGCCTTACCAGAAAATAGTCTAAGAGGTTTTCCTAAATCCAGGAACTTGGCAGCGTCTTGTAAGATATCGAATTCTTGATGAAGCTCCTTTTTTCCCTTTTGCATATCCTTGGTCACCTTTTCGAGACGTTTCTCCACTATGGCAAGGTCTGAAAGAATCATCTCATCTTGCACAGCCTTGAAGTCTCTGAGGGGTTCGGCTGGGCCAAGTGCACCCGATTCGAAAAACCTCACGCAGTGGACCAAAGCGTCCATTGGCCTGAGGTGAGCGAGAAACTTGTCTCCAATCGATCCTCCTGGCAGTCCTTCACCCGTAAGCCCTTGAATATCAGTATATTGAACATGAACAGGAGTGACTTTTTTGGGCTTATGATAAGCAGCGAGAAAGTCAAGCCTTCTATCCACAACCTTCACAACCCCCAATCCAGGTTCATGGTGGCCTCTGCGCTCCTCGATTTCAATCCCGCCTGTCAGCGCTCTGAAAACTGTGGTTTTGCCGCTGCCCGGCAAGCCTATGATGCCAAGTTTCAATGGAATTGTCCTTTCCGAGAGTTGAATAGCTCTACAGGTTGATGTCAGCACCTTTCATGCATTTCTTCCATGTGGGGAAATAGTAAGTCCAGCGTCCGAGAAGCATAGACATGTGAATAAGATTTTGGTTGGAAGAAACCCGGATGTCAATTACCTGGTATGTTGCTCGAATCTACCGAATTTCTGGGGGGGCCAAGGGTATATATTGGAAACCTTATTATTCCATGAGCGAGACGCTCTCTAGTGACTGTTCACAAATCGTATATAGAGAACCACACTATTGTTATCAGTGGTAGAGCGCGTTGGAGGAAGAGCGCCTGATCCTGCCCCAGCGGCAACCGTTCCATGATTTATCAATTCTGTGGTGAGGCGGCTGTATGCAGTAGAAGGAATGAGAACAGCCAATATTGTTTCGTCTATACCATCCGGAGATCTTTCATGAACCAAACGGCCCTCGATATTGGGGAGCATTTTTTTCAAAGATTCAACGGCACTTTTTATGCTCCGACTTTCTACGGTAAGATTATCAACTCCTAAAACATCAGCAACTGTTGGGAGTGGGCGGCCCGTGACAGACTCTCCCAAAGGCCTCGGGGCCGACATAGCATATGACGTAAGAGGGCCTGAAGGATTTGACGAGGTGCTTTCTAGTCCTCTGGCAAGAAATCGGTCTGCCCCCCCCTTGTCGGACTGCCTATGCCCGGTGCTTCCAGACGTCGAACTAGCTAGAGCGGAAGAACGTACTACCGAGTCCAAACTCGATTGCACGGTCGTTGTGTGGGGAGTAACAGGATTGGGCGCATTATTGTAAACCACAAATCCTAGGACTACGATCAATGCAAGGGCAGAGACCCCAACCGGCAGGGGCATGTACGGTGAGGATGCAAGCAGGTTTTTGAAGTACTGTAGATATGAGGAAGGAGTTGGAGATGAGTAAAGCCGAGATCTTAGCTGGGCGAGAAAATCTTCCGGGGGCGCGACGCTATCAAGGTTGATGAGAGCTTTCACCGTAATGCCGTACCACTTTAAGTCCTCACGACAACAGGTGCAATTGTGTAGATGTTCTTTTACAATTCTCTCAGTGTTTGAATCCAGTTGCTGTTCTTGTAATTCCCAAAATAAATTGGATATCCGCTCACATTCATTCATGACAAGACCCTCTTCAATTTTTCTTTTAAAACCATGCGCGCCCTGTGCAGACGTGATTTCGTAGTTCCTTCGGGAAGATTTAGAAGCTGAGCTATTTCTTCGTATGAAAACCCCTCTATGTCTCTTAAAATAACAATTTCCTTATGGTCCGGGTCAAGTTCGTTTATCGCACCCTGCACGATCTTTTGTATCTGTTTGCTCGCTAGCATGGTTTCTGGATTGGTGGAAACGTCAGGGACACTTCTCTGTTGCGTTTCTCGATCATCCCCGTTGTCAGCCAGCCCTTTGTTCACAAAATAGCCGCGACGCTTGAGATACTTGAACCTATTCTTACCCCTGTTCGTGGCGATCTGGAAAAGCCACGTGGAAAACTTGGCGTCTCCTCTAAACTTTTTTAAATTCTGATAAGCAGCCGCAAAAATCTCCTGAGCTAGATCATTAGCCTCCTCAGTGTCCCCGACAAACCTGTAAGCGAGGTTATAGATTTTCTTGTAGTATTTTTCAACGAGGGCATCAAACGCATCCCTAGCGCCACGCTTGGTCCTTTCAACAAGATCACCGTCCTCATCGGACTCTGCCTTGGCGGCGCAAAACATAACCACAGCTAGAATATTCAGACACAAGCAGCTAAGAATTGTTTCAAGGGAGTGCGGCACGTGGTGGTTTTTCTCCGAGGAAAATCTCATTGAAAATAAGGGAAATTTGGTTTCAAAGTCAAGAATTATGGCGCAATAGTGACCATGAGGGGCTAAGGAAGGCGTGTTTGTGTTCTTGAATATATATTTGATCAAGAAAGCTGAAATCGGTATCCTTGCATAGGCATCATAACTGCTATGATTGCAACGGCTGAAAGCAGGAGCGCCCAGTTATAACTTTGGAGGAGATTCATGCAGTTGTCCAGGAGGGTAACGGATACGCCCCCTTATCTATTTCATTTGATCGATGAAAAGCGAAAGGCTGCCCAAAAGAAGGGCATTGACGTGATTTCCCTTGCAATTGGTGATCCGGATCAGCCTACCCCCAGCTTCGTCTTGGATCTCATGGACGAAGAAATGCGTGATCCGCGCAACCACTCGTACCCCAGCTACAAAGGGGAACCTGACTTCTGCAAGGCAGTAGCGAAATGGTTCGACGGCCGTTTCGGCGTGGAACTTGATCCTGAAACCGAAATCATGGCCGTCATAGGAGCGAAGGACGCGGTGTCTCATTTGCCGTTTGTTTTCCTCGACCCAGGTGATTCCGCACTGGTAACTGATCCTGGGTATCCCGTTTACGAAGCGGCAATAGGATTCGCTGGAGGAAAGGTTATACGCGTTCCTCTTGTAGAGGAAAATGGATTCTTGCCCGATCTTGGTGCCATTTCTCCCCGAGACGCGGATTTAGCAAAGATTATGTTCATTAACTACCCAAATAATCCAACGTCGGCTGTTGCTGAGAAAAGCTTTTTCCAAAGGCTGGTAACCTTCGCAGTCAAGCATGACATAGTGATTCTCTCAGACAACGCCTATTCCGAGGTCTATTTCGAAAAAGCTGACAGGCCCATAAGCATCATGAGCGTCAAGGGAGCTAAGCAGATCGCTATAGAAATACATTCCTTTTCCAAGACATTCAATATGACGGGGTGGAGGGTTGGCTTTGTAACAGGAGGCAAGGATCTCATAAACGCGTTTCTCACTCTCAAGTCCAACTTTGATTCCGGGGTATTTATGGCTATTCAGAGAGTTGCGGCCCGAGCTTTGGAGCATCCTGAGGCAGCGACTTTTAACAAGGAGCGTACGGCCCTATTCAAGAATCGGCGCGACCGAATAGCCCGTGTATTGACAGATCTGGGCCTCAGGTTTCAACTGCCCAGAGCAAGCTACTATTTTTGGGTTCGCATACCTGATTCGTACCCCTCGTCCGTGGAATTCTGCGCAAACCTTCTTGAGGAGAAAGGATTGATTGTGACTCCGGGGATAGGCTACGGTCCGAGTGGAGAGAGGTTCTTCAGACTTTCCATGACCTCTCCAGACGAAAGGATCGACCAGGGACTGGAGAGACTTAAGGCATTTATTAAGGAATTACTATGAGAGCAACTTTAGTGCTGGTAGACGGCACGGTTTTCCAGGGAACATCAATGGGCGCGTTGGGAGAAAAGATCGGCGAAGTGGTCTTCAACACAGCAATTACCGGGTACCAGGAGATACTTACTGACCCGTCCTACCGGGGACAGATAGTGACCATGACCTATCCCCACATCGGTAATACGGGAGTCAATTCCGAGGACTACGAGTCTCAAAGGCCTTTTCTAGAAGGATTCATCGTTAAGGAATATTGTCCGCATCCAAGCAACTGGCGAAAAAAT
>CAIXMD010000160.1 GCA_903920415.1 uncultured Desulfomonile sp. | reverse complement strand
GGAATGCCCGCCTGGGTTGTATAAATCTCCTCCTGACTTATTCGGGCGGATGTCGTGCAAACTGCTCTTTTTGCGGTCTGGCAGGTGAAAAGAATAGTACTGGTAAGAATTTCATACGTGTACCGTGGAAGACGTTTCCGACGGAAGAAATTATCGAAGCCATAAAAACCGCCCCTGATTATGTCGGAAGGGTCTGTATCTCAATGATCACTCATCCCCGTTGCAGGGATGACGTGCTCCGTATTTGCCGTAGAGTGACCAAGGAGACTGGTAAGGCTGTCTCACTCCTCATATCTCCTTCGCTTATTCATCGGGACGACTTGCAAGCGATGAAGGATGCCGGCGCCGACCGTATCGGTGTAGCCGTGGATGGGGCTACGAGAGAAATATTCGAACGGCTGCGTGGAAAGCCTGTCCATGGACCCCACCAATGGAATCGATACTGGAGAATCTATGAGGAAAGTATCCGGGTATTCGGAGAAGGTATGGCCGGGGTTCACCTGATTTGCGGCCTGGGAGAGACAGAGAGAGAAATGACGGAAGCACTATCTCATGTGAGAATTATGGGCGGATTCACTCACTTGTTTTCCTTCTTCCCTGAAAGAGGCTCTGTCATGGAATTCCACTCCTCCCCCCCCATAGGATCTTACAGGCGCATACAGTTGACTCGATGGCTTATTGATAACGACAGGACTCGCTTTGAACTTATGGAATTCGATCCAGAGGGAAGAATGAGGGGATTTGGCTTATCGGAGAGCGACCTCTCACAGATCATTCGCAGTGGCGCTCCTTTCGAAACCTCCGGATGTCCGGGCCCTGATGGAAGAGTTGCCTGCAATAGGCCCTACGGAAACGAAAAGCCCGGCGAGGCCATACGAAACTTTCCGTTTCCGCCGGAACAAGAAGATTTGAAAAGGATCTTGGAAGAGTTAAATCAATATTAGTGGCAGCTACGATAGATTGGAATAAAATACGGGTATCCGGAAGGTTTGAGCGGGTCGGTTAGAGCCCCGATCAATGGGCTCTAACCTTCATTTCTTTTCAATGTTCAAACAGTTTAATGCTGATACCATTCGGGTCGTTAAGAGAAGCATAGACTACCCCGTCTCTAGTACCATTGGTTTCGATAAACCTCAGCCCTTTTCTGGTGAGATCTTCTACTGATGTGGGCACGTTCTTGACCCGGAAGCTCATCCCGGAAACGCCCCCACTCAGTGGACCGGCTTCAGAAAACCGATTATGGCAAATCTCGAGTTTGTAAGGGGTTCCCTCTTTTTCCATGCAAACCTTGTCCAGCCCTCCAGAAAATCCTTCAGTCGCTCTGAAACCGAGTTTAGTGTAAAAATTGATGGTCAATTCGGGGTCGGCAGTAGGAATTCCGATGGTGAGTGGATAATTGTCAAGAGAAGACTTCGCAGGGAAATTTGAAGACTCGGCCTCGGTATTGTGGGCAATCAGCAACCCTAACACTACGAGAAACATGATAGAGAAGGTAAATCCGAGAAAAAGCCGTCTAGCATGGCCGGATGGCAAGCTCATCCTCATCCAACCTCCTTCGCCTCAGCAACATAAGCAAAAAAATCAGGCCCTCCCAAGGAAAGGCAAAGCAACTATACACAAAAACCCATCCAAAATCAAGGATGAAACTGAGAAGGCACTAATATTCTTGAAAAGAGAAGGAAATACGCTATCAGTACCAGGTAGGGAATGGTGAACGAGAAGGTAAACGGTCGTAAAGCAAATACTCAAGAGCTATCTTGATTTCATGGTCGTTTTCCAGTTCAGATGGTTTTGAAAAGCCTATTTTGTGCAATGTGAGGCCCTCCGGCGAATCAATTGAAATGTCCGGTTCAAGGCCTTTTCCCTCAATATCCCGTCCGTCGGCTGTGTAATAGTGAGCCGTGGTGAGGCGCAACGCCATCCCGTCGCTCAGAGGAAATACCACTTGCACAGAAGCTTTTCCGAAGCTTCTCTCGCCCAAGACAAGAACATTTGATCCCCCCTGAAGTGCCCCGGCCAAAATCTCAGAAGCGCTGGCAGTTCCCTTGTTTATGAGGACCACTATAGGTATCTGGGGCAGCGTTTTGCGAGAAGCGGCGATGAATTCGCGGTTAAATTGAGCGTTACGGCCTCTGAGAGAAGTTATGGCGGAGCCCGGTCGAAACAAGCCGGCCACTTTGATTGCTTCCTCAAAGAGACCCCCCGGATTGTCTCGGAGATCCAGAATCAGCCCTTTTAGTCCATATCGAGATGAATCGAGCATTTTCAATAGGGCTTTTTCAACCTCACGGCCCGTATTCTCCTGAAAATTCACGATCCGTAGGTATCCAATGCCCTCTTCGAACATCAAGCTTCGTACCGGGGCTATACGAATCATCTTTCGCCGGAGCCGTACGCTACTTATTGCGGTCGTTTTACTGTTCTTGACCACAACCGACATCATGGATCCGGCAGGCCCCCTCACCATACCGAGAACTTCCTGGAGAGGCAGCCCTTGCAACGGCTTCCCATCTATCTCCAATATGGTATCTCCTGCGCCGATACCTGCCCTTTGAGCAGGGGAACCGTCAAACGAAGCTATCACCACATAGCCGTTGTTTCTGGCTGTCACCACCATTCCCACGCCGCCGAATTTGCCCGCTGTACTGATCTTGAGTTCATTAATCATGCTCGAATCCAGCAGGGTTGAATTAGGATCAAGGTCACGCAGAATTATGTTCAGGGCTTTCAGGAGAAGGCGGTCCTTATCCAGTTTGCATCGCTGAGAAATAGCTTGGATGGCTTCTTCGAAGCATGTCTCGTATGATCCTGCACAATCCTCCGAAGGCTCCACGTTTTCCAAGCAATGAGGCAGGAGAACGAGACTAAGCTTATCAATGGTTTGCCGGAACAGGTCTCTGTGTGATAAAGCATTGACATGATATGACTTTATCAATTCCATGGAGGCGTTAAAGATTTTGGATCCAATGCCGGGCTTAATATCCTGCCTTAAACCTGGTTCGTACAATCGCCCGGGAGGTTCTGTTTTCTGTTCCTCTGCCGGACGAAAATCTTCAGTCGTCCGGCCTTCTTCCTCGACCGAGGTCTGTGCAATTGCACTACCCTGTGTGAACAGGAAAAAGAAAATGGTTAGAAATGAAATGAAATATCGTAACAACTCAGTCAACATCTTTGATTTTTTCACAATGCAATCACTCTTAATAAACGAATTCCGTCAATGACCATAATGACAATAGAGAAATTGTGTCCAAAGATAACAACATCAAAAAACCACAAAAGTTGTTGATATTTTATGGCCTTCCTCGGTCATACTACCTCTGGAATTTCAAAGGAGTCGAGAAAAAAAAAGGTCCCCAAGCCAAATGGCTGGTTTCCTGGTTCATACCTCGATTCACTGTGGAACCCTGTGTTTACATGATTGGGAGGAAAACCGCGCACTAAACTCACCTGTAGCACTCTCCTGGTGTGTCGGTCGACAGGGGCTGTCTGGCCGCGCCGAATTCCCGGAATCCACATGATCTCTTCTCCCTTTATGACCAGAGGCAGTTTCCTGCGAACACCAAGAGGCACTTTCATGTCTATCAATACCTTTTTGAGTTTGCGGGTTCCTTTGAGTCCCCACGGGCGAAACCTGTCTCCAGGCGTTGGGAAGCGTAATGTGATAGGAAACGGGGCTTGGTCCGCATCGAAGTAGACCTCGTTTGGGTCTTGCGGATAGCTGAGAGATTGGGGGCCTTCTTCCAGCAACCGGAAACTGAGAGTCATCAAGCCTCCAGGGATTTCCACCATGCAGGGACCGGCCAAACTCATCTTAAAGTTCCCCACAGCCACATCAGGCTTATTCCGGGACAGTCTCAAGACATCATATTCACGAAGAAGCAGTATGCCATCCGGTAGGACCGCCATACTCGAAGGATTTCGACTCCGGAGAACCTTCATAATTAAATTAAGATGCGATTGGCCCCATCTCACATCGGACCCTGAAAAATCGTATAGAGCCGACATTATTGCACGTGATGCCGGAATAACAGATGCTTTTTGAAGAGCCTTAACGTCTATGATCAATTCATCATCG
>CAIXMD010000159.1 GCA_903920415.1 uncultured Desulfomonile sp. | reverse complement strand
ATTACCCTGATTTCGCTCGGCTTTTGTGCAAACGGATTCAGCAGGGTGACGCGTCTCGGGGTGTACTGATTTGCGGCACTGGCATTGGAATGTCCATAGCAGCCAATCGCTTTCGGGGAATCCGCGCAGCTCTCTGCACCACTGAATTCCATGCCAAAATGAGTAGGGCCCATAACGATTCGAACGTTCTTGTCCTCGGAAGCCGAATCACTTGCGCTGCACCGGCCTTGGAAATCTTACGCGTATGGCTGGAAACCCCCTTTGAGCAGGGACGACATCTGAGGCGGATCGACCTCATCGACTGCGAAGGAAAATCATGAGCCCGCTTGAGCAAACCGACTACGAAGTATTCAAAATCATAGCCGAGGAAAGAGAGCGTCAGGAAAGTCGCCTTGAGCTTATTGCGTCCGAGAATTTCACGTCGCCTGCGGTTATGGAAGCTCAGGGCAGCGTTCTTACTAACAAGTATGCTGAGGGTTATCCCGGCAGGCGATACTACGGCGGTTGCATTCATGTGGACGCGGTGGAAGAGCTTGCGATCCGCCGCGCTCTGGATCTTTTTGGTGCTGAGCACGTTAATGTGCAGCCTCACTCAGGTACTCAAGCCAATATGGCCGTGTATTTCTCAGTGATGAACCCCGGGGATACATTTTTGGGAATGGATCTCGCCCACGGTGGGCACTTATCTATGGGACATCCCAAGAATTTCTCCGGAAGGATTTACAACGTTGTCCCCTATTCGGTGCGCGCCGAAGACCATAGAATCGATTATGACCAACTTCGAGACCTCGCCAGGCAATTCAGACCAAGAATGATCATCGCAGGCGCCAGCGCATATCCGAGGATAATCGACTACCAGATTTTTGCTGAAATTGCTCGAGAGGTGGATGCTTTGCTGATGGCCGATATAGCCCATATCGCCGGCCTCATAGTAGCAGGAGAACATCCTTCTCCAATTCCCCACGCCGATTTTGTTACGACAACCACTCACAAGACTTTGCGTGGACCTAGGGGCGGTATGGTCATGTGCCGGAAAGAATTTGCCTCAGCTCTCGATTCATGCATATTCCCGGGCATGCAGGGTGGGCCTTTGATGCACGTGATTGCGGCCAAGGCGGTAGCCCTAGCCGAGGCGGCGACGGAAGACTTTCGGGATTATCAAAGACGAGTAGTCCGGAACGCTAAGGCATTGGCGGAGGCCTTGATGGAAGAAGGTTTTAACCTCATTTCCGGGGGTACTGATAATCATTTGATTCTGGTGGACCTCTCTGAAAAAGGCATCACTGGGGCTGAGGCCCAAGACCAACTCGAGAGAGCAGGAATCACGGTTAATAAAAACTCCATACCCTTTGATCAACTTCCACCATCTAAACCCTCTGGAATTCGTATCGGCACCCCGGCAGTAACGACGCGTTTTATGGGTCCGGATGAAATGCGCCTGATTGCATCACTTATTTCAAGAGTCTTGACAAATACTGCAGATGAACGGATGATCGCCGGAATTCGGAACCGAGCCAAGGAATTGTGTGATCGGTTTCCCCTTTACGTTAATGACGAAAACGGATATAACCCATGAGAATTACAGATAGAAACCTGTGGTTTTTCCAATGGTTTCCATCAAGACGGTTTGAAGTTGATTTTCCTCTTGTGTTCTGGTTTGCAGGTCTATGGTTTTATTTGAAGAGCTTTTTGTACGTGTGTTACATCTATATGGCAGGACTGGAACCACCTCCCTACCCTCCCGAAGTCACGGTTGAAATAGTATATTTCGGGCTCGCTATCGTCCCCTCTCTGTTGCTTGGATTAGCACTGTGGAATGAAAAAAGATGGGCGGTAGTGCCTGCAATAGGCTTTCTTCTCCTGGATACGCCCGTGCTGTTTTTACATGTACTTCGCCTGGCTCATGATGGGTTCCTGGACTCAGGTCTTACCAAGATACTTGAGTTAGGCAGCCTGGTACTGAATGTAGTCGCTGTAGGATGGCTTATAGGGTACCGCTCAAGAAAAAAAGCTTCTAATTCGAGCTAATCTTGTAATTCCTTACAATTAGAAAAACGTGGACATTGCCGGGAATGAAGAGTTTTGGAAACCGCCACATAATATGGAAAAACCGTTGACTAATTATCTTATTTTTGATAAGTTATAGTTGATTGTTGAAGTGAAACATCAATAAACGGAACTTCAACACTCCTTTACCTCTTTCAGCAGCCGGGACCCCATGCAAGGCCCGGCTTTTTTTTCAGATCACTGAGCGGCCTGGTGAGCCGGTGGAGGGATAGTCGCTCGGCTGGTGGGTTTAGAATTGAATATCCCATCGATAATTCGGTAGGGAAATTGACCTATCAGATAAGGAAGATACAGCACGCTTGCGAGGATCGAGTTCTCCTCATGAATCATAGCTGACGAGTTTGAGGACTTGGCGGCATCGGAACCCTCTGCCTTAATCAAAATGGGCATCGATATTACGACAAGACAAACGCCGAGCACGATTAATTTCCTCGTCATGATTCCTCCGCTCCGTACTGTAATGTTCCGAACTCGTATGACTCCTGAGCCTGGCACAAGAGTTCTACTTACTAAGTTTCTCTGAAAAACCCCATGATGTCAATCTTTTCCTGATACCCTCTCACGAGAACTTCTTTTTCTTCACCTGTCCCAAGGAACTGAATTCAGGTACCGGTCAAGCTTATTCAAGTATGACCGCGTTTTCCAGGTCGTTCCGTATTTGATCTTTGCGTTTTCTCCCATCCAAAGTTCCCCAATCACAGCGAACGGGGTTTCCCCGAACCTGTCGCGATGAACTGCTGCAATGCTTTGATGCAATTCCGTATAGATGTAATGAGGGTCTTTTTCCAGAAGAAAGGCATCAAGTAGGGAAGTCTTGGAAAGTGATGGAAAGATAGACACCGTAGCTGCAAAAGTTTCAGACTCCTTGGCATGGGGTCTACCCTTGTCGTCATAGTGGAGGAAATCTCCATCGATGGCTATTTTCCGTCCTGAAAGATCCCTGATCCGGATTTGTTCCATCATGTTGCGGCTGGAGAAGGGGCCATAGTTGTAGTCCATCCCTACGAAGAAAAGCCATGAGAGATTGCCTGGAACAGCGTAGCGCGCAGCGTATTGAACAAAAATAGGCTTCAGGGCTGCCACCCCCACATCCACTCCTCCATGCATCGTATACATGTAGTCCGAAAGTTCTTTGTCGGTAAAGCTTTCACCCCGGTCCTTCATCACCTGTCGAGCCTTCGGGAAGTTAAGTTGCATAGAACCTTTAGTTCTTACAATATTAACAACTTTGTCGATCTCCTTTAAAATTATTGATCTGATGAATTTCGGCAGTATGGCTGTTTCTCTCATCAGGTCTTCGGCAATGTTTTGTGCGATGGCTTCTATATCGCCCTCGGTACGGCATTCCAGCAGTTTCGAATAGTACTTTTCTTTGTAAGCACGATAAATCTGCGGGACAGGAGGTATTGACATTACTTTCCCATATTTGTTCTGGAGTTCATTTTCGGCTCTTTCAAGAAGACTGGATATGTCTTCACCCCTGGACGGATCCACCGCAGGAGGGTCAACCCTGAACCCTGATTCGATGGAAATAATCGTTGCGACAAGAGTCAGGATTTCCTTGGAAATGGGAAGGCCGTTTCTTTCAACCGCACTGATGATGGTTTCAACCCACTGTCGTTGTTGATTCAGTGGGCAGTTCAGGGGCTTGTTGGATATGAAGCTTGCCAACCACTCCCCTCCCGTGTCAGGATCCATTATCTGCACGCTGGCTCTCATCAGTAGGTCTTCTTCCTCAAGTTCCTGCTGGAACAGCATTGTCTCGGTATTTCTACGCTCCATAAGGGCATCGCTGTTCTCTTTTTTTGAGCCGCTGGATAATCCGTCATTTGATGGCGGGTTGTCCTTTTCTTCAGTCTGCACAGGCTCTTGGGTTTCGCTTATCATGCTAGGGGGTTGAGACTGGCCAGTACTTTCGTCGGGGATTATGAACAGATCGCGGGATAAAGCCACTCCAACTGTAACAATGAGAAATCCGAGACCAATGATTAAATATTTTGTTAGGAATACAAACTTACAAAGATGAGAGCCATAAAGGAATTTATTGAGTGGGTATATCATTCTGTGTCGGAATTACCGGTGCCTTGACAATAGGGTTTTCGCTGGTCTAGCATCAGACTATGCCACCCACGGAGGGATGGCCGAGTGGTTTAAGGCGGCGGTCTTGAAAACCGTTGACCGAAAGGTCCGGGGGTTCGAATCCCTCTCCCTCCGCCACTACTCTTTCGAGACGGCGATCCTTCTGATAAACAGATCTCAGAGGCCGTCCCCGTTTTCCCGAATTTCGTATTCCCTATAAAATACCAAGAAGTAATCCAGACCCGACCAGAGGGTTAGAACAAGTGCTATGTAAAGCAGTACAGTGCCGATAAGATGGAAATTGATGGTTATGAGGAATGTATATTCGTAGTGGAGAATGAGAGGGACAATAGCAGCAAATTGGAAGACGGTCTTCAGTTTGCCTAGCGGGCTTGGTGTTAGGGTAGTATCCCATGATTTTGTCGTTGCCCTGAGAGCGCTGACAGCTACCTCCCTTGAGATGATGAGCATTGCTATCCAGGCTTGAACCCTACCCAAAGCGATGAGCATGATCAGAGACGAAGAGACCAGGACCTTGTCCGCTATTGGATCCAGAAACCGGCCGAAGGAGGATTCCACCTTGAACCGTCTCGCGATGAAACCATCAAAATAATCAGTAAGCGATGCAATCAAGAAGATGAAAGCAGCCAACGCGGAGGAATATTTCCCCGGGAATAATAGGAGAATCACTATTGGCGGAGCCAGAATGAGCCGCCCCATTGTGAGAAAATTTGGAAGATGCTTTTTCATTAATTGTTGTCCTGTGCGGGGAGGCTTCCCGCAACCTTAAGTTCCGGATTGCTCTTGAACATATTGTAATGGCGAATTACTTTCTTCACGTAGTTGATGGTTTCGCGATAGGGCGGTATCCCTGCATATTTTCGTACGGTGTTGGGCCCCGCGTTGTATGCTGCCAGGGCAGTCCCCAAATCACCATAGGACGCCATCAGGCCCTTTATGTATTTGACTCCGCCGATGATATTCTCCCTCGGATCGAATGGTCTTTTCACGTTGAGCCTTCTAGCGGTAGCAGGCATAAGTTGCATCAATCCCTGGGCGCCCTTGTGGGAAACAGCCAGATGATTATAATTCGACTCGGTCTTGATAATTGCCTTAACCAGATCGCCATCAATCTGGTATTTCTCGGCAATCTCAACGATTATAGCGTCGAGGCTCCTGGGCTTGCCATGTTCGGAAAACCTCATGACGGGTTCAAATCCGGATTCCGTCATGTGAAACATCCATCCCGAACCGGAAGGCCTGTTGGTAAATTCCTTCGCGCCGTCTAGATGGATACGAACGTAGATTTCAGCCCATCCTTCGCACGGTAGCCCCAAATTTATCATCACAGCAAAGAAAGTCCACAGTGTCAAGAGCAGTGGCGCCATAGTTTTAATCTGAGCAAGCCGCACATTACAATTCATGGAGACGCTTTTCCAGAGACCACTTCACAAATTGATGAAAAATCTTACTATTGCTGAATATACGAAATCCCTTCTGGAACAATGTTGCCTGTGGTCCGGATCATGAAGTGGCTTCCCATGGATACAAACCTCTCATGAGCCTCTCAACCGGCAACAGGACCTCAAAGGTGGTGCCTTTCATCGGAGACGAGGTCACTTTGACCGTACCGCCGTGCTCCTCCACCAGGAGAGAGACCTTGCTCAAACCCATTCCGGCTCCACTGGTTTTGGCAGTAAAAAAAGGATTGAAAATGTCATTCAAATCTGTGCTGTCGATCCCGACTCCCGTGTCCGTAAACACAATTGAGACCGCTGAATCGATATTCTTCAAAGTGACTGTCAGCCGCCCACCTCGGGGCATAGCCTCGTATGCGTTCAAAATCAAATGATAGAAAACTTCCTGAAGCGCGGTTGGATCAGCTTGTATCTCCTGAAGGTTATCATCGACCTTTAATGTAAAAGTTATAGACGCTGCATCAACCTGATTCAAGGTCTGGACCACCAACTCCCGGGCCTTTTCAATCAAAGGCGGGAGCTTGGTTCTCACGAAATGGAAGGAATAAAACCTGGCAAACTTCACATAGTCTTCAATAGTCTTAACCATTTTTTCGAGGCGTGAGACATCGTCCAGCATGATCTTCGTGTACTGAGAAATGTTAGGATCGTGTGAGGCAATCTTGTTCAAGCGAAGGGCGAAACCACCAAGTGATGTCAGAGTGTTCCTTACTTCGTGGGCGATTCCTTCGGCAACTTTGCCCAGGGAAGCGAGTTTCTCCGACTGTTTCAACCTCCTTTCAACCTCGTAGACCCTGGAAAGATCAGCTACCACCAAAACTATTCCTTTAAAACGTTGATTATCCTTGATAACTGATGTTGACAAATACCCGGGGAAAGTGCCTTTGTCCTTTTTCCTGAAGTGAAATTCACCTTCAATCTTACCCTTCTGAACGGTGTCGTTGACCAGATTCCTGTACAACAGGGTTCTGGCCTCCCCGCGAATCAGGAAATGGATGTCTTTGTCTTTTAACTCATCCAGCGAATAACCCCATAAAGTGGAGGCGGCTCGATTTATGAATTGAATCCGCCCATTGACGTCTGTGGTTATCAATGCTTCGTTGATTATTGAGGTGAGTTGAGCGAGATATCTTTCACGGCGGAGGATCTGGGTGTTGAACTTTGTAGTCTCCTCACCTACTCGACGTCTCTCGAGAAGTTTCGCCACCAGACCCACTACCTCTTCGGTCCCAAATGGCTTGTGCAGACAGTCGTCCGCTCCGAGTTTCATGGCTTTTAACGCAAGCTGCTCGCTGCCGGCTGCTGTCATGACGATTGCCACCGTACGTGGAGACCTTTGTTTGATATAACTCAATAGTTCAGTTCCGTCGCTCTTGGGCATCCGGCCGTCTATAAGCGCCACATCAGGATTCTCCCTGAGAAACGAACTCTTACATTCGGCCACGTCAAAGGCCTGGATAACTTCATACCCGTTTTCCTCGAACACATCTCTCAGCATGTTGTTGAGAATTACGGAATGATCTGCAATCAGAATTTTTGCATACCGGATGTTGGCGCTCATTTCTTATAGTCACTGCCGCCATCTACGAATCTTCGGCGGCATTCCTCTGAACAAAAATAGACTCTCACTCCGTTGCTTACAATAGTGAGCGTCTGTTGAACGGGAATATAAACTCCGCAAACCGGGTCGCGAACCATTTCATTCACAGTTTCAGGCTGTTCAGGACGTCCAAATGTGTCCTGAGAAAAACGGCGCCTGATGTACCTGCTCACCAACAAATACGTCTTTATGCCGAAATAGGTAAAAATCAAGAACAAAATAATACGGATTATCATTTCACCTTAGACCCACCCGTTTTTTCCAGCGGCACTACACGTCCGAGATGTTCAAAAGGTAGGCGGCTCAGGAGCATCTCTATGGAGCATTTGAGAACAGGGTGTATGACGTGAGGTGCTATCTGAGCGAGAGGCACTAGGACGAACGCCCTGTTGTGCATTCTGGGATGAGGAATTTCCAGACCATTCTTTTGAAAGTGTTCATCGCCGTAAAGAAGTAAATCCAGGTCAATGAATCTTGACATATAACTGCGGTGAAAAGGTGACTTACCTAGCTCCCGTTCAATATTGCCCAACTTTGCCATCAAATCAAATGGAGAAAGCCTGGTTTCGATGGCTATGACTGCATTAAGAAACCGTGGCCCCCCATCGGTAAGTCCTTGTGGCTCGGTCTCGTAGAGACTCGAGCATTTTTCCACCGTAGTGTCAGCTAGAAGGGCAAGTGCTTTTTCAGCTTTATCGAATGTGGTCTCGCGATCCCCAAGGTTGGAACCAAAACCGATATAGGCCTCAATAGTCATCTAGTTGCGAACTCCGCCTTGTTGACCAGCGAACCGATACCTTCAATGCGGACCTCTACAGTGTCTCCCTCCCCCATCGGCCCTATCCCCGAAGTTGTGCCGGTTGCAATTACGTCTCCAGGGAAAAGAGTCATAATTCCCGAAACGAACTCGACCAAGCGAACCGGATCGAAGATCAGATTGGAGGTTCGCGATTTTTGCTTTATCTCTCCGTTCAAATAAAGCTCAATGCGAAGGTCCGAAGGATCGATCTCCGTTTCAATCCATGGCCCTATTGGGCAGAACGTGTCGAAGCCCTTGGCGCGAGTCCATTGCCCGTCCTTACTCTGTAGATCACGTGCAGTCACGTCATTTAAGCATGTATAGCCGAGAATACAGCCTTGAGCCTCCGTCCCTGAGACCTTGCAGGCCGTTTTGCCTATCACTATGCCAAGTTCTGCCTCATAATCCACCCTTGCGCTCTGAAAAGGAAGAAATATGGTGTCTCCCGGACCGATAACGCTTGAGGGAGGTTTCAGGAACAGCAGGGGTTCCTCGGGTAGAGGCATGCCGACCTCCTCGGCATGATCCCTGTAATTCAATCCTACAGCCACAATTTTTGAAGGCAGAGACGGACAAAGCAAACGAACCTCATCTAGCGAATATTGCCTCGGAAACGAGTTCTCCTCCAAGGGAAGCACCGTGTTTCCATCAAGCCCACCTTCAAAAACCTTTCTGTCTACCCGAAAACGCACTAGTCT
>CAIXMD010000158.1 GCA_903920415.1 uncultured Desulfomonile sp. | reverse complement strand
GTGTCAGGCTTTCGTACGCGAATCGTCCCCTAGTAAACCCTTTGATCTTCATGGTTAAGTTCGTCGAGGCCGCGCGCCGATTAACCGGCGGTGTGGTTCAAGATGCAGTATCTCACACACTGTGGGGGATCGATCAATGGACGGACTACGTCCAGAATCCTGAAGAAAATCTGATCGAGTTACAAGTCAATTTTGAAGTTCTGGACGAAGGGAAGTACATTTGGATTCATAGTCATGGGATGCAGAAGTTCGGGTTGCCCGACCTGGAGATGGAGGGAATATCCAGTGAATTAGCATCCACTGCGCGAAAATTTATGGTTATGGCAGCATCAATTCTTGTGAAAGCCCGTCAAAAGAGCACGGGAATCAGTTCGCCGGTGGCTGTACCTAATTCATCTTTACAGTTCCATGTGGAAAGACGAGAACCCGATGAGGAAGGCCATTTTCCCGTCGGAAGTCTCAGAATTATACCGTCTATGGTGGGTATTGAAGCAACAGGCCCAGATTCCGCGAATGATGTGATGAAAAAGCTTCGGCTCACTTCCGGACCCCAGTCTTTCCCGGACTCCTCCTCGGAGGAAGAACAATCCGCTGAGGAAACCGGGGATTTGAGAACGAAGATGTTGGATGCACACAATAAAGCACTTCACAATCTTACGGTTTTTAAAAAGAGTTTTCGCCGAAGCCGCAACGCCGAGGGGCAGGTACACGCGGTGAAAGTAGGGTTTCCCGCCCAAGGCGGAGAGTACGAGTGGATGTGGGTTTCTCTCAATGCGTGGAGCGGCGGGTCGCTGGTGGGATTCTTGCAAAACTCGCCTGTCTTGAGAAAAGACTTGCAAAAGGGGAGCCTAGTGAAGCTCAATGACGGGGACATATTCGACTGGGTCATAGTTAACAGGGGAGACGTGTTGGGCGGTGCCTATACTGAAAAAATAGTCGCCTCCTGATTGATTAAGGGTACAGCCTGGTCTTTCCCGGGATTGAAATCTCATCAACAGGCTCTAATCCGCTTTTCTTACCAAGATGTAAGTAACCCAAAAAACAGGGTTCGAGATTCTCTGCTTGCGGACCTAGTCGCTTGCCTACTTGAGTGCTTCCACATTACTTTTCTTCTGAAAATGTTGTCCGGTTCGGTTAACCGTTAAAAGGCGAAATAGTGATAGGGCATATGTCTGCGTTTTTCACAACATAGCTGACTGTTCTCTACATCCGCTTTCTTTCCCTTGACTTGACAGGCCATCTCGGCAAGACTAATGTAAAAATTGTTCCTAGAGCTACGTTTTAGGGAGACAGTTCACTTGGAAAAAACAATTCCTCTTCGTCCAGACGATGGTTCCTTTCTTAGAGAAGTTGAGGGCCTTTCCGGGGTGGCGGTTTCGGCTTGTTTCCATTGTGAAAAATGTACCAGTGGTTGTCCTGTTTCCTATGCCATGGACCTTCCTCCGAACCTATTGATAAGGCATATTCAACTGGGACAAAGGTATAAGGTGCTATCATCGGAGACTATTTGGGTTTGCGCTTCCTGTATTACGTGTTCCACGCGCTGTCCCAATGACATTGATTTGGCCCACGTGATGGACACCCTTCGTCGGATATCGATGCAAAACGGATTGGTGGGTCTCCCCCGGGTAATGGCATTCCACGATGCATTTATGAAGGCAGTCCGGACCCACGGAAGGGTGCACGAAATAGAAATGATAGGCAGGTACAAGATCAAGTCGAAGACTTTCTTTGAAGAATTGGAACTGGGAAGAGAGTTGTTTGCCAGAGGGCGTATACGGATCATTCCGGAAAGGATTAGGGGGCTCAAAGAGGTGCGGGAAATTTTGGGCCGGCCCCTTTCCGAAGCGTAATCAGGATGTTTGCAGCAGGACGTCAGGGCTGCAAGTGAACTGATACGAGGACCTGGACGAATCGATATTCAATTCACTTTTGGCAGTAGGTTACTTGTAGTATCTGTCGAGAAGAGTCTTTATATGGATCTGAACTACTATCCCGGCTGTAGCCTCCATGGCACCGCCCACGATTATCACGTTGGCATCCTTACAGTTTTCCCGGGTCTGGGAGTCAATCTTGTGGAACTGGACGACTGGAACTGTTGCGGAGCCAGCAGCGCCCATGTAATGCACCCGGAGGCTTCTCGGGAGCTTCCCGCAAGGACTTTGCTGATTGCTTCTCGAAGCGAGAGGCCTCTTCTCACACCCTGCGCGGCATGTTTTCACCGCTTGAGGCTTTGCCAGTCGCACTTTAAAAAGAAACCAGAGGACCACCGTGCTTCAGTTATAACAAAGGTGGAGGTAATCCACATAAACGAGATGCTGATGAAAGAGGAGGTCCGGAAAAAGATTCAGGAGAAGATCAAGGTTCGCCTTGCAGGACTCAAGACTGTTCCCTATTACGGTTGCCTTACGGTTCGTCCTCCACAAGCCATGAATAATCCGCATCCCGAAGATCCGAGGGAAATGGATTCCATCCTGAACCTGCTGGGAGCCGATGTTGTGAACTGGAGTTACAAGACTGATTGCTGCGGAGGAAACCTCGCAATGACACGGCCGGACATAGTCCGAAAGCTTTCCGGTGATCTTTTTGAAGCTGCGCGGGAAGCCGGAGGAGAAGTGATAGTTACCGATTGCCCAATGTGCCAGGCCAATCTTGACACACGCCAGAAAGAGATTGAACGCGAAAGGAAAACGAGTTTTCAGATGCCGGTTGTTTACATCACCGAACTTTTGGCAGTGGCCATGGGGTTGCCGGAGACACGTTCCTGGTGGCGAAAACATATTGTGGATCCTGTTCCCTTGTTGAGAAGCAAGGGATGGGCTGCCTGAAACACTCTCACTGAAAGAAAATTTCGAGGGTCATCCACTTCGATGAATGAAAACGTCGAGCACAAGCAGAAGATAGGTGCGGTCCTGGTCGCAGGTGCTGGAATAGGGGGAATGCAAGCAGCCTTGGATCTTGCAAATGCTGGATTTGGGGTTTACTTGGTGGAAGAAAAAAGCGCGATCGGCGGCCGCATGGCTCAACTCGACAAGACTTTCCCCACGAACGATTGTTCTATGTGCACCATTTCGCCGAGACTGGTGGATGTTGACAAGCATCCAAATGTCCAGATTCTCACCAATTCGGAGATTGTCGGCATTGACGGGGAAGCTGGTCATTTTCGGGCGCGGATACTTAAGCATCCTCGATATGTCGATATGGAAAAGTGCAACGCGTGTGGAGACTGTTTTGAGGTTTGTCCGGTTGAAGTACCCAACGAGTTTGACGAGGGACTCCGGCCCCGGAAGGCCATCCACAAGCTCTATCCCCAGGCCATACCCAACAAGGCTGTGATAGAAAAGGCCGGCGTGAGTCCTTGCAAGGCTGCGTGCCCGGCTCATATACACGTTCAGGGATACCTGGCCCTGTCGCGTAAGGGGAAGTACAAGGAAGCACTCAACCTGATTCGCAAGGATTGTGCCCTCCCGTCGGTTTGCGGAAGAGTATGTGTCCGGTTCTGCGAGGAAAAATGTACTCGAGCCCAGGTAGACCAAGCGATTGCAATCAATGATGTGAAATGGTTCTTGTCCGAGCAAGTAGTAGACTCTGAACCACCTGAAATTGGGCCGGCAAAGAATCGCAAAATCGCAGTTGTCGGAGCAGGTCCTGCAGGACTGAGTTGCGGCTATTTCCTTGCCCTTCAAGGGTATGATGTAACCATTTTTGAGAAAGATGCTGAGCCTGGAGGGGTTTTGCGTTACGGCATCCCCGAGTATAGGCTTCCAAAGGCCATTCTGAAACGAGATATTGACTACATAAGACGCTGCGGGGTTGAAATCCGATGTTCAACAGCGTTGGCGAAGGATTGGACTCTTCAGGATCTTCGAGAACAGGGCCATGAGGCTATCTTTCTTGGCGTGGGATGCTCTGACGGCGCAAAGCTAGGAATTTTATCCGAGGATACGCCCGGCGTTATCCAGGGTGTGGATTTTCTCAGAGAAACGGCTCAAGGCGAGATAATCGAGTTAGGAAAAACGGTCCTGGTTATAGGCGGTGGCAACGTGGCGGTTGACGTTGCCCGTACAGCCGTTCGTCTCGGTGTGGAAGCGGTGCACATGGTGTGCCTGGAAGATCGAGACGAGATGCCGGCACATGCTGAGGAGATAAGGGAAGCCGAAGCAGAAGGAGTTATTGTCCATAATTGCTGGGGGCCCTTTGAATTTGTGCCTGGTGAGAGCGGAGTCGGGGTCAAAGGAGCATGCTTCAATAAATGTGTATGTGTCTTTGACGATGACGGCAGGTTCAATCCAAGTTTTGACGATCAGTGCTCCATGGGCATGGAAGCAGACACGGTCATTTTGGCAATAGGCCAGAGAGTCGATCCGGAACTTGCCGGCCCTCTCGGAACTATCGAAAGGATCCGGGGTAATAGCATCAGTGTTGAACCGATCACCTACGCGACTTCAGAGGTAGGGATCTTTGCTGCCGGTGATGTTGCAACAGGTCCCCGGACAGTGATTCAGGCTTTAGCCGCTGGAAAGGAGGCGGCAGAGTCAATTCGGCGTTTCCTCGAAGGCGAGGACCTTCGAGAGGGCCGAGAAACTCAGCGCCAGGTTGCCGACCCAGATGTAGATGGAGTTGTTCCTGCTCTGCGGAGAGTGAGGAAAGAAGTTCCAGCGGAACAGAGGAAAAGGAATTTCCAGGAGACCGTTGTCGGATTTGACGAGGACGCGGTCAAGGCCGAAACTGAGCGATGCCTTAGCTGCGGAGTGTGCTCGGAGTGCCTGGAATGTGTCCGTGTGTGTCAGCCCAAAGCTATTTGCCATGATGAATTGCCCGAAGAAATAACTCTGGATGTAGGTTCAGTCATACTGATACCAGGCTTTGACACTTTCCAGGCCAAGATCAAAGGCGAATACGGCTACGGTCGCATTGCCAACGTCCTGACCTCAATGGAGTTCGAGAGGCTTCTCTCCGCTTCCGGTCCAACCGAGGGTGAGGTACTGAGACCGTCCGATGGAGGACATCCGGAAAAGATTGCCTGGATACAGTGTGTGGGGTCACGTGATGTGACATGCAATCGTGACTACTGTTCGAGTGTTTGCTGCATGTACGCCACCAAAGAAGCGATCATAGCAAGGGAGCATGACAGCCGGGTCCAACCTACTATCTTTTATAATGACATCCGGGCATTCGGCAAAGGGTTCGAATTCTATTATGAGAACGCTTCTACAAACGTTGGCGTACGATACCTCAGGGGTATTGTCTCTACGATCAAGGAAGAGCAACGAACCAAGAATCTTATGGTGAGTTTCCGTGGGGAAGATGGGATCATGACAAGCGAGTCCTTTGACATGGTGGTCCTATCCGTGGGGCTTGAGCCATCGGAGTCCGCGAGGAAACTTGCAGACCGGTGTGGCATCGATCTGAACAGGTTCGGATTTGCCGAGACGAAAGAATTCACTCCCAATCAGACAGGGAGAGCAGGAATATTTGTTGCCGGAGTTTTTGAAGCTCCCATGGACATCCCGGAATCGTTAATGGGAGCAGCTTCTGCGGCAGCACTATCAGGGGAATTACTCAGCGAGGCCCGCAACACTCTCGTAAGGGGAAATGCCTTTGCCGAAGAGAGAGATGTGAGTGGGGAAGATCCCCGGATAGGTGTATTTGTTTGCCATTGCGGCTCCAATATTGCCCGTATCGTGAACGTTCGAGAGGTGGCGGAATACGCCATGACCCTTCCCAACGTGGTCCATGGGGAACACAACCTATTCACCTGCTCAACGGACACAACGGTGGCCATTGCCGACAAAATCCGGGAAAAAGGTATAAACAGGCTGGTCGTGGCTTCTTGTAGTCCGAGGACTCATGAGCCTCTTTTCCGGGATGTGTGCCGTGAGGCTGGGATCAACAAATATCTCTTCGAGATGGCTAATATTCGCGATCAATGTTCCTGGGTTCACCAGAAAGAGCCTGAACCAGCTACTGAAAAGGCCAAAGATCTTATACGCATGGCGGTTTCACGTGCCGCGCGGCTGGAACAGATTCGGGAGCATTCTTTTCCCGTTGTTCCTAGGGGGCTGGTCATTGGTGGCGGCATCGGCGGTATGACAGCCGTACTCTCACTTGCGGACCAGGGATTCGAGGCAGTCCTGATAGAGCGAGAAGCCTGTCTTGGGGGGGCAGCGCTGAACCTCCGTAGAAGCTTGACGGGGCTGGATGTGTCTGTTTTCGTGGAAGGACTGCGAAACAGGGTCATTTCTCACCCGAGGATAAAAGTATTGATGGACTCGGAGATTAAAGACCACTCGGGACACGTAGGCCGTTTTTCAGTGAAGGTCCGAAACCGTCACAGCGGCGAGGAGTCAGGACTGGAGGTCGGCGCAGTTATCGTGGCTACTGGAGGGCAGGAATATGAGCCCACAGAATATCTACGAGGTCGGTCTGACAAGGTCTGGACGCAGACAGAACTGGAAAGATATCTCTATGATGATCCAGGTCGAATGGAGCTGGTCAAGAACGTGGTCATGATACAGTGCGTTGGTTCGCGGGAGCCTGAAAATCTCTATTGTAGCAGGGTTTGTTGCGGTACGGCGATAAAGAATGCTCTGGCACTCAAGGAGAGGGATGCCTCCATCAACGTTTATGTTCTCTTCCGGGATATGAGGACTTACGGGTTCAAGGAACTCCATTACCGCAAGGCAAGAGAAGCGGGCGTGATCTTTCTCCGTTACGATAGAGAGCGAAAGCCTGTGGTAGAGGAAGTCGGCTCAGGATTACGGGTCACCGTATTTGACCAGATTCTTCGAGGTGAGGTAGCACTCCCCGCGGACAGGGTTGTGCTGAGTGCTGCCATAAGGCCTCATTCTGAGACGGAAGCCCTCGGGGCGATAATGAAAATTCCACGCAATGACGTGGGTTTTTTCATGGAAGCCCACATGAAACTACGTCCCCTGGACTTCGCAAGTGAAGGTATTTATCTTTGTGGTCTGGCTCACGGGCCCAAGTACATACCCGAGACACTAGCCCAGGCCAGGGGTGCTGCAGCCCGGGCGGCCACAGTCCTTAGCAAAGATGTCCTCCAGGTATCCGGGGAGGTCTCGGTAGTCGATCCTGAACTTTGCGCGTCATGTCTGACCTGCGTGCGAGTTTGCCCGTATAACGTCCCGGAGATAGACCCCGCCACAAACAGGGCATATATAGAACCCGCTTCCTGCCAAGGATGCGGAATCTGCGCCAGTGTTTGTCCCCGCAAGGCAATAAAACTCCAGCACCACACGGATGACCAATTACTTGCCAAGCTTGAGGCGCTGTGAGCAGGGGGAAAATGCCGATGAACCCTAAAGACATGAAAATCATAGCTTTCACTTGCACTTATTGTGCTTACAATGCCGCTGATCTTGCCGGTTCCATGAGGATTCAATATCCGCACAACGTCAGAATTGTGAAGCTGCTCTGTACAGGGAAAGTTGAACCCATACTCCTGCTGGAGGCATTTCGCTATGGGGCCGATGCGGTTTTTGTCGCAGGGTGTATGGAAGGCGAATGCCATTTCGTCCAAGGGAACCTGCGTGCGCGTCAAGTCGTGGAACACACCAAGCAACTTATTCAGGACGCCGGAATGGATCCCCGCCGGTTGGAGATGTTCAACATGAGCGCGTCCATGGCTCAAAAGTTTGTGCAAGCAGTACAAACCATGACCGACCGACTCAAGGAACAGGGCCCATCTCCTCTGCGAGCACCGACGACAGACAGCGCCACGGGGGGAGTCGAGCAGCCTAACTTATCACTCTGAAAAAAAAATATTCTCACATTAGACCAGTATTATTTGCGGGGGCTGAATCTTAACCGGACCATTACCCGCCTGTTCTTGGGCGGACTCATGGGCGGTCATACCATTTCACCTTTCAACGGGGCCGCAAAGCAGATACATATGGTATTTCAATTAAACCAGGAAGCCGTCTGATGAGGGATATTTTGTAGCTTGAAAAATGAGGGAGGAGCACTGCCGCAGACCAATCTTGACACCCTGAAATCGGTCTGTTATCGTGTTTTTCCCTTAGTGGGACTTTCTCTCGGAGGTGCAGATGATCGTCGCAAAAAGGAAGCCCTTCACTGAGATCAATGAGATGTTGGGTAACTATTCGCGCATCCTTGTGGCAGGCTGCGGAACGTGTGTTGCTGTATGCCTTGCAGGCGGTGAGAAAGAAGCCGGCATTCTGGCGTCCCAGCTCATGTTGGCCGCGAGTCTTGGTAAGCGGGACTTCCAGGCGACAGCAGCCACGGTAGAAAGACAATGTGATAGAGAATTTCTCCAACTTTTTCGGGACCGGGTAGAGCAGGCCGATGCGGTAATTTCCTTGGCATGTGGAGCCGGTATCCAGTTCTTATCGGAGATGTATCCTGAAGTGCCGGTACTCCCAGGTGTGGACACGAGTTTTATAGGAGTGGCGGAAGATGCCGGGGAATGGACGGAACGCTGTCGGTCTTGCAATCAATGCTATCTGGGAATCACCGGTGGGATTTGTCCGGTTACCATGTGCTCCAAAGGGCTATTGAACGGCCCCTGTTCGGGAACAGTTCACGGAAAATGTGAAGTCGATCTCGAAAGGAACTGTGCCTGGAGCATGATATATGAGCGGCTCGATCGTCAGTCCCGTGTCGCGTTACAAGAATCACCCGTGCCTCCAATGAGACACGACGTTTCCCTACGGCCGGGGAAGGCGACCCACAGTGCTTATCGAAAGAGGTTCCACATTGGATAAGCTGTTTCAAGAAAAACTACAATCGGGAGGGTTTCAGGTTATCGCACGGTTGACTTCTCCCAAGAGTCCAGACCTTTCCTCTACCCTCGCACAGGCCTCTTCTTGGAAGGGTAAAGTTGACGGGATCCTTGTCACCGACAACCCGTCGGCAAGAATGGGGATATCTCACTTAGTCCTTGGCGAAATGCTCAAGAGGGAAGGGCATGATGTGATCCTTACCATCTCCTGCCGGGACCGTAACAGGATGGCGCTCGGATCGACCGCACTGGGCGCAGCAGCCCTATCCATAGGGACAATCCTGTGTGTTTCCGGCGACTATTTCACGTTCGGAGACCACCCCGAGGCAAAGCCGGTTTATGATCTGGATTCGGTCCAGTTGATAGCTATGCTTCAAGAGATGCAAAACGGCAGAGACGCCGCGGGGAACTCTCTGGATGCATCCCTTTCTTTTTGTTTAGGAGCCGCTGTCTGTGCAACTGCCGATCCACTTTTGCCCCAATTGATGAAAGCCAGAAAGAAGGTTGCTGCGGGTGCGGTTTTTTTTGTAACGCTGCCCATTTTCACGACAGACCAGTTGGACCCCTTTCTTGGAGCGGTAAAAGATCTTGCAGTAAAGATTATCGTTGGTGTTCTCTTGCCTTCTTACAGGGAAATTGCCGGATACCAGGACGGCTCAATTCCGGGAACGTTCATTCCCGAGTTCCTTGTCAGCCGTTGGAGAGATGAGGGTGACGAGGCTTTCCTGACATCTTCCGCAGAGCATGTTCGAAAACTGATTTCAGACTTGAGGGCGTCTGGAAAGGTGGAAGGCGTTTGCATAAGTGCCTCTGGGAGGGAGTCAGAGGTCCAGGGACTGCTCTGAGCGAGAATATGAAAAAAGATGCAGTGATTATCGGAGGTGGTGTCGCAGGTGCTTGGTGTGCCAGTGAGCTTTCCAGATTGGGTCTCGAGTCGATTATCGTTGAAAAGGGCCCTTATCCTGGTGGCCATGTAGCAGGTTATTGTTGCAAGGCTACCGACAAATGTCAGCGATGCGGGGCATGCCTTCTCGAGGATGTCCTCGAGTGCGTGGAAAAGTCCGATCGGATCACCTGCCTCCTCCGATCGACCGTTACACAGGTCAACCGGGCAAACGGTTTTTTCAATATCTCAATTATTCAGCAACCTCTCCGCATCCATCCCGAAAAATGTAACTTGTGCGGGAAATGCATGGAAATATGTCCCGTGCCTGGAGCACTGACCCGGTTGCCGGAAAAGAATTGCATTTCCTTAAACGAGGATAGTTGCATCTTTTTCAAGGACGGTTCCTGCCAGGCATGCGGCGATGCTTGCCCGGAGGGGGCTGTGAACCTGAAGGTACCTGCCTGGGAGACGCAGGTGGATGCCCGGGCGATCATTCTTGCTTGCGGATTCAAAGCCTTTGACCCTCGAGAAAAGCCAAGATTCGGGTACGGTTTGATTCCGGGTGTAATCACAAGCCTTGAATTGGATTCAATTCTTCGGGGCGGCAATTTCGACCCTGGTGAAGGTGAAAAGAAGATAAAGTCCGTGGCTTTCATCCAGTGCGTTGGCAGCCGGGACCCGAAAATAGGGCGCAACTATTGCTCCCGCGTATGTTGTGGTTATGCCTTGAGACTTGCAGGTCTTTTGGGTGACCGCTTTCCAGGAATCCAGCCTGCAATATTTTACATGGACATCCAATCATTTGATCGGGATTTCGAGAGACGCTTTGAGGCTATTCGGAGGAAGATGAGACTCATCAGAGCCATTCCGGGGGAAGTTCGTAGCGGGACGGACGGTCGTCCGGAATTGATCTATCGAGGACCAGGTGAAGAGAGGATTGTCGAATCCTTTGACTTGGTGGTGTTAAGCGTCGGTATTTCTCCAGACCCGTCTCTCGGCGCTCTGGCAGAACTTCTGGGGGTGAATACCAACGAGGATGGGTTCCTCGGTCGGGGAGGGGATGAGGTGTTCACTGATACTTCGGGAGTTTTCGTAGCGGGCGCGATTCAAGGTCCAAAGTCAATTGAAGAGACAGTCTCCCACGCGATCAGGACAGCCGGAGCTGTGGAGTCATACGTGAAGGAACACTACAGGGGAGAAAATCAGTGAAGGTGCCGGTTCTTGAATCCATTTTCTTGAATCCCAGCCCGGTGCCGCAAACTAGGGACTTTTGCAGGGTTCTCGTTTTGGGAGGTGATGAATCGGCTCGCGAACTTGGTGAGCGACTAAAGCGCGAAGGCCATGAGGTACTAATTCTCGGCGGCAAAGATAGATCTGAAGTTTCGGCTGGTATTGCACTCCCTCCTGATACAGTTCTGGAAAGGGTCAACGGGTTCGTCGGAGGCTTCGAAGCACTACTGAGGTCTCCCTTTGGACACTCTACCGAACGGGTCGGTTTCATAGTGGCCGCGCAACCTGGAGAGAATATTCCCAAGTATTCGGATTATGGACTCGTTCGGTCGGAGAGAGTGATGTCCCTTTCGGATCTGGAGGCTATGCTCATCGCAGGAGAAGCCCCAGCTCAGCCCAGAGGAGAATGGATTCACGTGGTTTTCCTGTGTGGTCTAGAAGGCGAATCAGATCCTCTGGAATTTGAAAGAGTATTTGACGCGATTGAACGGCTCCGAAAGATATGCCTTGTTCAGCCCCACGTATTTACCAGGCATGTGAAGGTTGCAGCACCGGGGCTGGAACGACGCTACAGGCAGACCCGTGAAGAAGGAACCCTGTTTTTCAAATTCGATGGGACCGGTCCGGTTTTCGAAGAAGGTCCGGAAGGCTTGACGATGATTTTCCACGATCCGGTTATAGGGTTTGACATGGAAATCGTCCCGGACCTGCTCGTGGTGGATGAACGTCACCTACCGCCTGCATCATTGAAACCACTCTTGGATGCAATTCCCTCAGCGGCTGCTACTACACCTTTTCTGCAGCCGGAATCAACTAGATTCTCAGGAGTTAGAACTCTTAAGGCAGGTATATTGGCACTCGGACCATCCCGTGGAAACTTCTGTGCGCAAGGCATCAGGGGAGACATTGAGGCAGCGGTGGTGGCACTGAAGACCGGGGTTATCGAGGAGCCCCAGTCATGGCTTCCCAGTGCTCCGACGGTCGATCCGGCCAAGTGTACAACTTGTCTTACCTGCGTTCGACTCTGTCCCCATGGAGCAATGAGTTTCCAAAAGAGGGCTGAGGCTGACTCGGCAAGTTGTATGCGTTGCGGAATCTGTGCCGTGGAGTGTCCGATGGGGGCTATAAAGCTTGAACCAGTCGCCGGGGAGGCTGATATTCCAGGTAAGATTAAGGATGGGCTTGCTCTTGCGCACGGTACGAAGAAGTTAGTTGCTTTTTTGTGTTCCAGGTCCGCTGCTCGCGCGATGGAATCAGCCGGCCTTAAGATTCGCAATAACCTCACTCCCATCATCGTCCCATGTGCAGGCACAGTTGATCCGGACCACTTACTGACGGCTTTTCGAGAGGGGGCCGACGCGGTCCTCGTGGCAGGATGCCACACAGGGAATTGCGCTTCGCTCTACGGGACGATTCTTGCCGGCGAGAGGTCATCCCGAGTAAGACTTTTTCTGGAAGAGGCCGGAATCAATGCCAAGCGTCTTGTATTTACTACCCTGGCGAGCAACACGCCGGGTGATTTTGTACGAGCAGTGCTGGACCTGGAGGCAAATATTGGAGAATAGGTCGGCATGCTGTAGAAAGAACTTTTCACGATTCATGCTCCACATTCCAGGAGCAGTGAAGTTAAAATTCACCTTAGAATGCACGAAGCTTTTGTCACAAAACGACTTCGGAGGAGGAATTCATGACGATAAGTAAGTGGATACCTATGGGAACGGTTCTGAGCCGGCAGGCGGTCCAGTTTCCTGACAAGCTGGGCTGCCAAGACAAAAAAAAGGATGTCACCTTTCAGGAGTGGAACGAACGGAGTTGTCGCTTGGGCAATGCTCTGACCTCTATGGGATGCGGCCAGGGAGAACGCTTTGCTGTTATCTGCTACAACAGGGTGGAATGGTTGGAAATGTACGCAGGATGTGCGAAGGCAGGCCAGATATGCGTGCCGCTCATGTTCAGATTGGCAGGACCGGAGATAGAGTATATTGTCAATGATTCCAACTGTAAAGCTATTATTGTCGAGAATTCGTTTGTAAGCCTGATCAACGGCATCAGGGACAAGTTGCCCATTCCGGCAGGGAATTTCATCTTCCTGGGTGAGCCTGGCGATCCCGTCCCCGAAGGGTATATTGAATACGAAGCTTGGCTTTCGGCTGCTTCGAGTGATGAACCTGCGGTGGTAGTAGACGCAGAGGACCCGTGGACGTTCATGTATACCTCCGGAACCACCGGAAAACCCAAGGGTGTGGTCAGAAGCCATGAGAGCTATCTTGCCATGTACTACGTCAATATAGCCAACACGGGAATCAGACCGACCGACAAGCCCCTCATGGTCATGCCCATGTGCCATGTTAATTCTATTTTTTATTCGTTTCCCTACACGCTTTTGTCAGCTCCTGTCTGCGTTTACAACGAAGCCAGCTTCAACGCAGAAGATTTCCTCGCTACCGTGGAAAAATACAAGATCACTTTTTCATCTCTAGTGCCCACACATTACATAATGATCCTGACGCTTCCGGATGATGTTAAGAAAAAATATGATGTATCGAGTATGCGACAGTTGTTGGTCTCTTCAGCACCCATAAGGAAAGATACCAAGATTGCCGTCCTGGATTTCTTTAAGAACGCGGAACTCTGGGAAGCCTATGGATCCACTGAAGCAGGACTGGTAACCCTGTGTCGCCCCGAGGATCAACTGAGAAAGCTTGGAACTATCGGTCGAGAGATCTTTGGCATAGATCGCATAAAGGTGCTGGATGAAGAAGGCAAAGAGGTTCCCGACGGCCAAGTTGGAGAACTCTACGCGCGTACTCCGGAAATGTTCACGAGGTATTGGAACCTTCCTGAAAAAACGAAAGAGGTTTTTGAAGGTGAATGGTTCACCGCAGGAGACATGTGTTACCGAGATCCCGATGGCTTCTATGTGTTGGTGGATCGCAAGGCAAACATGATTATCACCGGCGGAGAGAATGTTTTCCCCTCAGAGGTTGAAAACGCTGTGGGCTCTCATACAGCGGTGAGGGACGTAGCCGTGATCGGAATACCTCATGACAAATGGGGTGAGTCTGTTCATGCAGTGATAATCCTTCATGAGGGAAAAGAGCCGACCAATGAACTGAGAGAAGAAATCAAAAAATTGGCCCGGTCCAAGATAGCTGCGTACAAAGTTCCCAAAAGTATGGATTTCATCAGGGATGACGCGATGCCCCGCACCGGCACAGGAAAAATCCTTCACCGCATATTAAGAGAAAGATACGGGAAATGGAGCGACACCCGTTGACCGAATCCCAATAAGAAAGAGAAAGATTTTCAAATCAGCCCACTCTTTCGTGGCAACCTGTGGTCAGTCCGGAAAGGTATGCTCAAGGCGCTTCATCGTCACGGTGCATGCCATTCCGGGCGAACAGTCTATTTCCAGAACCCAGCTTCCGAACCAATCAAGAGGGATACTTTTCCTTCACGGCAGGTGAGTTCAACATCAGGTCAGCCACCTCTTGCGGCGCTTGTAGTGTTTGACATCCCGGTAGCTCTTTTTTGTGCCCATCTCGGTCAGTCCAAGATAAAATTCCTTGATATCCTCGTTTTCGTTCAGTTTGTCCACGCTGTCGTCCAGCACGATACGGCCGCTCTCCATCACATAGCCGTGATCCGCGATGCTCAGCGCCATTCTCGCGTTTTGTTCCACCAGAAGTATGGTC